>JBFJHN010000034.1:0-9870 GCA_041613275.1 Candidatus Krumholzibacteriia bacterium
ACGAACTCGGAGCCGCTGATGGAGAAGAACGGCACGGCGGCCTCGCCGGCGGTGGCGCGGGCGAGAAGCGTCTTGCCGGTGCCCGGAGGTCCGACCAGCAGGATGCCCTTGGGCAGGCGCCCGCCGAGACGGCCGTAACGATTCGGGTCGCGCAGGAACTCGATGATCTCCTGCAGCTCCTCTTTGGCTTCCTCGACGCCGGCCACGTCTTCGTAGGTCACCTTGGTGGCATCTTCGACGTAGATCTTCGCCTTGCTCTTGCCGATGGACATGAAGCCGCCGCCCAAGCCGCCGCCGCGGCTCGCCATGCGCCGAATGATGAACAGCCAGATGGCTACGAAGAAGAGAACAGGCAGCACCCAAGACAGGAGATCGCGCAGCCAGGTGCTCTCGACCACGCCGGTGAACTTGAGATCCTTGCCCTGGAGCTGCTGCGCCAGATCGGGCTCGACGCGCACGGTGACGAAGCGCTTGGGCGATCCCTCGGGCGGGTTCCTCAGCGTGCCGCGAATGTGCTGATTCGTGATGCTGATTTCCTCGATCTCGTTGGACTCGAGGTAGGCCTGGAACTGGCTGTAGGGGATCTGCTCGACGCTGCGCCACTGCGTGAACAGGTTCTGCAGCAGAAGAATGCCCCAAAGGGCGACGAAGATGTACCAGATGTGGATCTTCCTCTTGCGATCCATCGTAGGCTCCCGTCAAGCTTCTCCGTGCCGCTGATCGACGATGGTATTCTACCCGCTCGGACGCAAGGGACAAGCCCTGGGGGCCGTGCGCGGGCGGAGGCGCTCGTGCGCGCCTCGTTAACTTGCTATTCGTGCCGGGGAGAAGGGGAGATGCAATGAGCTCGGGACGCGCCGGAACGCGTGCCCACGGCCGGCTCGGCGCCCGTGTTGCAGCGTGCGTTGCGACCGCCACCTTGGGCTGCATCCTCGCGCACGCTTCGACCGTCGGGGATGCGCATGCGGAGCCCGACCTGCCGGCGTTGCACGAGATCCTGCCGCCCGAGATTCCCTGGAACGGCGCGAGCCGCGCGCTCGTGGTTGCCGACGACGATCCGTGGATCACGCCCAGCGAGCAAAGCGGCCTGACGCGCACGCCGCGTTACGACGAAACGGTCGCGTGGGTGCGCCGCCTGTGCGCCGCGGCGCCGCAGCTGCATCTGACCTCGCTGGGACGCAGCCCCGAAGGGCGCGACATCTGGATGGTCGTGGCGACCGCCGAGGGCGACTCGACGCCCGCGGCCGTGCGCGCCAACCGCCGGCCGACGCTGCTCGCGCACGCCGGCATCCATTCGGGCGAGATCGACGGCAAGGATGCGGGTCTGATGCTGCTGCGCGACATGACGGTGCGCGGCACGAAGACGGAGCTGCTGCGCGACGTCAACCTGCTTTTCGTGCCCATCTTGAGCGTCGACGGACACGAGCGCTTCGGCGTGTGGTCGCGCATCAACCAGCGCGGACCGGTGGAGTCGGGCTGGCGCACGAACGCGCGCAATCTCAACCTGAACCGCGACTACGCCAAGCTCGACACGCCCGAGATCCGTCATCTCGTGCGTGCGGTGAACACGTGGGCACCGGATTTGTACGTCGATCTGCACGTGACCGACGGCGCCGACTACCAGTACGACATCACGTGGGGAAGCAACGGCCCGCACGGGCACTCGCCGGCCATTGCGACGTGGCTGCAGACGAGGCTCGACCCGGCGTTGCGGCGTGACCTCACGCGCATGGGGCACATCCCCGGACCGCTGATCTTTGCGAGCGACGAGAGCAACGTCGAGAACGGCATCGTCGATTGGACTTCCTCGGCGCGGTTCTCGACCGGATACGGCGACGCGCGCCATCTCGCCACGGTGCTGGTGGAGAACCATTCGCTCAAGCCGTACGACCAACGCGTGCTGGGGACGTACGTGTTCCTCGAGACCTGCATGCGCACGCTGGCACGCGAGGGCGACGGCTTGCGTCAGGCCGTGCAGGCGGACCTGAAGCGCCGGCCGGCCCGGGTTGCGCTGGATTGGACGGACGACATCGGGTCACCGCGGATGCTCGACTTTCTGGGGATCGAGTCGCGCCTGCGGCTCTCGCCGGTTTCGGGAGCGCCGTGGGTCGAGTACACCGGCAACAAGGTCGACCTCGTGGTGGCGCAGCCTCCGGACACGATCGCCCAACACGTGACCCAGCGGCCGCGTGCGTATTGGATTCCGCCCGCGTGGACCGAGGTCGTCGAGAGGCTCGAGATGCACGGCGTGCAGATGCAGCGTCTCGACGCGGCGCGCGATGTCGAAGTCGAGATGTATCGCGTCGTGGAATGGAAGCTCGACCGCGAACCCTTCGAGGGTCACGTGCGGGTCACCCCGTCGGAGCTCGCCACGGAACGCCGCCGGGAACGCTTTGTCGCCGGCAGCCTGCGCGTTCCCACGGATCAGCCGCTGGGCGAGCTCGTCATGGTCCTGCTCGAGCCCCTCTCGCCGGACTCGTTCTTCCAGTGGGGCTTCTTCCTCGAGATCTTGAGTCGCACGGAATACGCCGAGGCGTACGTGCTGGAGCCTCTGGCCGAGCGCATGCTGGCCGCGGACCCCGCGCTGCGCGCCGAGTTCCAGCGCAAGCTGTCGAAGGACCCCACGTTCGCAGCCGATCCGGTGGCGCGCCTGCATTGGTTCTACCAGCGCACGCCGTGGTTCGACGCGCGCTGGCGTCTGTATCCGGTCGCACGCGAAGTCGGCGGCTGAGCGCAGGCGGCTGAGCGCGACCGCAGAGCTCGCGCCCAACCGCCGACTTCTCGTCAGGGCGTTGCGCCCCGCGTGCTTCGGGACCGCGCTACAGCAGCTGCCAGGTCAGGCCGACGCCGAGCGTCTGCTTGTACTGGCCGGTCTTGTTGATCTGCTTGTCGTAGAGCACCTGCCAGAAGAGATCGAACGACAGCCACTCGGTCACCTTGCTGCTCAGCGTGTTCTGCCAGTCCACGTCCACCGCAGGCCAGTACCGGCGCACGTCGACGGCCTGGTTCGTGGCCACGGCCTTGAACACGCGGAGCTCGCTCGCGTACACGGCGCGGTCCTTTTCCGTGGCGATTCGAGCGGCGGAGAACCACTCGACGCCGCCGTCGTTCGTGGTGCGCGTGAAGAAGTCCATCGTTGCCGGATCGACGGCCAGCCGGTTGATGCGCTGCTTGACCGCGAAACCGACGCGCGACTCCAGCTTCAGACGATCGGTGTCGCTGAACGAGCGTAGGACTCCGACCGATTCGGTGACGATCGTGGGCGTGAAGGTCTTGGTCGTGACGCCCTTGATGCGCGTGAAGAACTGACTGTCGACGTCCAACGCGGCGAACGGCTCCACCCAAGCGCCTACCGGGAAGTCCATGGCGCCGCGGTACGTGATCTTGTCCGACGACTTGCTCGGCGACTGCCAGTTCCTGCGATCCGGATCTTGCTGGTGCGTCTGCCCGAACTGCATGAGCAGGCGGTTCTTCCAATGTGCCCACGGCGCGAGCACCTTGGTGGCCGACGAGTTCCACGTGGCGATCCACGAGAACGTGCCCACTTCGTCACCGGCCCACGCGTTGTTGAACGACGATTGCGCCAGCGAAACGCCGACCTTGCTGGTCAGCTTCCAATCGGTGGACAAGGTGTCCTGAGCGTATGCCCTGCCGCAGAACCCGAGCGTCAGCGCGGCAGCCAGCATGAGTGGTACCGCCAGCGTCAGCCGTGCAGCGATCGTTGCCTTCCTGAATCGTCCGAACATGCACATCTCTCCCTGTCACCCGCACGAATGGCGGTGTCTTTCCATGGGCGCGCGACGATCCCCGGATGTCACGGGCCTTCTGCGACTGCAACGGCCGCCTATGGCACTGCATCTCGCGCGCGATCGCAAGCGCGAATCGCGCGCGCACGCAATCGATGCGAGCCGCCGGTGAACAACGCCCGCGAAGCGAGCGCACGCGGGTGGTCGCTTGAGATGGGTATCTCCTTGCCGGCGAAGCGGTTGCGTTCTGGGCCTGGCGCCAGCCTGAGAGCCGCGTCAGCGCGTCACCGGACGCATGGGCAGGGCCTGCGCGTGCTAGAATGAGGGTCCTCGCGAAAGACGATCGAGAGGCGCTCACTCGTGGCCGTTCCGCGAGCTGCCTCCGAACTCGTAGGAACATGCGTTCTCTGAAGGGAGTGGACGAGGCGATGCGCGTTTCACGCGTCCTGCAACGATCGGTCGGGGTTCTCTTGGGCGTGCTCCTGTGTGCCGCGTGGGCACCCGGGGCCGACGCTCAGAAGATCGAACCCCCCAAGCTGAAGTACGAGAAACACGTCTTGGACAACGGGCTGAACCTGATCCTGTACGAGGATCACTCCATCCCCATCGTCGCCGTCAATCTGTGGTACCACGTCGGGTCCAAGAACGAACGGGTCGGCCGCACCGGATTCGCGCACCTGTTCGAGCACATGATGTTCCAGGGCTCCGAGAACCACAACACGGACTTCTTCGAGGCGCTGGACGCCATCGGTGCCACCGACCGCAACGGCACCACCAACTTCGACCGCACCAATTACTTCGAGAACGTGCCGACGAACGCGTTGGAGCAGGTGCTCTGGCTCGAGGCCGACCGCATGGGTTGGCTGCTGCCGGCCATGACGCAGGAGCGACTCGACAACCAGATCGAGGTCGTCAAGAACGAGCGCCGCCAGGGTGTCGACAACCAGCCGTACGGTCTGGTCGACGAGCGCATGTACGAGACGTTGTTCCCCGCGCACCATCCGTACAGCTGGGACGTCATCGGGTCGATGGAGGACCTGGCCGCCGCCACGAAGGAAGACGTCGAGAACTTCTTCAAGAAGTACTACGGGCCCAACAACTGCACGCTGGTGCTGGCCGGCGACATCAATCCGCCCGAGGCCAAGAAGCTGGTCGAGAAGTACTTCGGCGCCATCCCGGCGAGCGACCCCATCTATCGCCAGCAGCAGTGGATCCCGGAGCTCGAGAACGAAGTGCGCCTGGAGATGCAGGACCGTGTGCCGCTGCCGCGCATGTACGTCGCGTGGCACGCGCCGGCCATGTTCACCGACGGCGAGGCTGACCTCGAGGTGGTCAACGGCATCTTGTCTGACGGCAAGACGTCGCGTCTGTACAAGCGCCTGGTGTACGACATGCAGATCGCGCAGGACGTGAGCGCCTACGTCGACGAGCGCGAGCTGGGCAGCCTCTTCTATATTCGCGTCACCGCGAAAGAAGGGCGCACGCTCGACGAGATCGAGCCGCTGGTGTTCGAAGAGGTCGAGAAGCTGCGCAACACGCCTCCCACGCAGGCCGAGGTCGAGCGCGTGCGCACGAACATCCTCTCGGGCGTCGTGCGCGGGCTGCAGCGCATCGGCGGATTCGGCGGCGTGAGCGATCGGCTGGCGCGCTACAACACCTATACGGGTGACCCCGGCTACATCGAGAAGGACTTCGCGCGCTACCACGCCGTGACGCCGAAGAGCGTGCAGCAGGCGGCAAAGCGCTGGCTGCACGATGGGCGCGTGGTCATGCGCGTCGAACCGTACGCCGACTACGAGGCCATGCCCGAGGTGGCGGGGCTCGATCGCGCCAAGAAGCCCGAGCTGGGCAACCCGCCGCCGCTGACCTTGCCGACGCTGCAGCGCGCCGAGCTCAGCAACGGTCTGAGGGTCATTCTGGCCGAGGTGCACAAGACGCCGCTCGTTCGGTTCGACATGCTGGTGCGCGGTGGATGGTCGGCGGACCAGCAGGGCCGCTACGGCATTGCGTCGTTCACCTCGCGCATGCAGGACGAGGGCACGGCCACGCGTGACGCGCTCAAGATCAGCGAAGAGCAGATGCAGCTGGGCGCCACGCTGGGTACGGGCTCGTCGCTCGACAACAGCTCGGTGACGATGACCGCGCTCAAGGCACGCCTGGACAAATCGCTCGACCTGTTCGCCGACGTGGCGCTCAACCCGTCGTTCCCGCAAGCCGAGATCGATCGCCAGCGCAAGCAGGTGCTCGGACAGATCATGCAGGAGAAGCGTCAGCCCGTCCAAATGGGCATCCGCATCCTGCCGGGTCTGGTGTACGGCGCCGGACATCCGTACGGGCAGCCGCTGACGGGTTCGGGAACCGAGAACGTGGTGAACAGCATCACGCAGGAGGACTTGAAGAAGTTCCACTCCACCTGGTTCAAGCCGAACAACGCCACGCTGATCGTCGTCGGTGACGTGACGATGGCCGAGGTGAAGCCCAAGCTGGAGGCGGCCTTCGGCAAGTGGCAGCCCGGCGACGTGCCGCAGATCGCTCTGCCGTCGATGCCGCAGCCCGAAGAGATGACGCTGTACATCATCGACAAGCCGGGCGCCGCGCAGTCGGTGCTCATGGGCGCGCACCTGATGCCGCCCAAGAAGGATCCGGGCAGCGTGCCCTTCGAGGTGCTGAACTCGATCCTCGGTGGCGAGTTCACCTCGCGCATCAACATGAACCTGCGCGAGGACAAAGGCTACTCGTACGGCGCCTTCACCTTCCCGGTCGAGGCGCGTGGCCAGGGCATGTACATCTGCTTCTCGCAGGTGCGCACCGACGTCACCAAGGAATCCATTGCCGAGATGCGCAAAGAAGTGATGGACATCCGCGGGCCGCGTCCCGTGACGCCGGCCGAGGTGAACAAAGCCAAGACGAACCTCGTCCTGCAGCTGCCGGGCGAGTACGAGTCGCTGGGCGAGATCGCGGGCATGATCAACGACATCTTGACCTACGATCTGGCCGAGGACTACTACACGGCGTATCCGAACAAGATCCGGGCGACGACGGTCGAGCAGCTGACCGAGCTGGCGAAGGAGCGCGTCTTGCCCGACAACATGGCGTTCGTGGTGGTGGGCGACCGCAAGGTGATCGAGCCGAAGATCCGCGAGCTGGGAATCACGAACATCAAGTTCCTGGACGTGGACGGCCGACCCAAGACGGAGGCCTCCGCACAGCGCTAAAACAGTCAGCGCGGAGCGAACCCGACACCATCTGGTCGTGGTTCGTCGCTGAGCGAGGGGTCGTTGCGCGAGCAGCGACCCCTCTTTGCGTGCGGGCAGGTCGGTCTACGAGCGAATCACCGGTACAGCGACTTGATCGTGCTCCATGGAGAACGCTCTACGCCGGTGGTGAAGAGTGTCTCGTCGGTATCGTCACGCCAGGTCATCTGGTCGTTGACGTCGAAGCAGCCGTTGACGAAATCGATGCGGACGATCTGGTGCACGTCGCCAAGCGGCATGGGGGCACCGGACAGCGCGACCGGGTTCCAGTACTGCACGTCGACATCCCAGTTTCCGCCGCCGGTTACCACCGTGGTTCCGCTACCTCCCACACAGGGGCCGTTGTTGAAGGTGATGCCGGGACCCGAGTTCGGGGTGTTCGTCGCTGCGCCGGCGTCGCACTTGTCCCACACGGCGTTGCCGGGGAAGAGATCGATCTCGATGAAGTCGATGCAGAAGCTTCCGCTCGCATTCCCAAACAACATCCAGTCGCTGACGTCGGAGTCGCCGGGCAGCTCCAACATCCAATGCACACCAATGGCTCTGCCAATGGGCGGTGAGGGACACGTGAGGTTGACGGTCTCCGGGTTGGGAGCCCCGTCCTCGAGCCCTGGGACGTAGTGCACGGTGACGGTCGCGCCGGCCATGTCACAGCCGGTGCGGATGGGATCGATGTTTTGCACCGTCATCGTGGCGCCGGCGTCCGGAAGATAGTTGACGTTGAGAACGGCAAGCGCGGGTGACGTACATAGAAGTGCGGCAACGGTCACGAGCGCGCCCATGAGGCGTTGACAGTTACACATGGGATTCCTCCCGAGTGGGAGAGGGCGGATACGAGAGTCGATTCGGAGGGGGCGAGGTCTACGCACAGGGTGTGCTGACCGTAACGGTGCGCTTCGCGCGTGTCAACGGAGCGGCAGCCCAAACGCGCAATCTCCGGCGATCGTGGCGCACGAACCCATGCGGTCTCGCGCCTGCGCGACGTCAGGTCGTCGACCTCTCGCATCACAATGGTCGTTTGATGGGATACCTGGTTGCCCCGCACGATGCGTCGCGCCATCGTTCCGCAGGGCCGCGACCCGGGTTCACCACTCTTCTTCCGCGTCCTCGTCCTGCATGACGCGCTGCAGCTCCGCACGGTAGCGATCCAGCAGCGCCTGCTCTTGCTTCGTGGGTTCGGGCAGCTTGTCGTACGCCTGTCGTGCGCTCTTCATCATCGACGCGCTCATGGCGAGCGCCTGCTTCATCTGCTCGTACATCTCTTCGCCGAGCTCGGAGCGCTGGGCCTCGAGCTCCTCTTGCTGCTGTGCGAGCTGCTCTTCGGCTGCCACCGAATGCTGCGTCATTTGTTCGCGGCTCATCATGAGGAGGATGCGCATCGAAGCGCGCATCCAGGTTTCCGGGTTGAGGCCGCGTGACTTGGCCCAGGAGCGATAGGCTTCGTCGGCCAGGATGCTCTCGATGTCGGGGAACTCCTCCTCGTGCTCCTCATTGACCAGCTCGTTGGCTTCCTGCCAGTGCTCGAGGAAGGCCTTGACGTCGGCTTCTGTGAAGCGCACATCAGCGGTGAACTCGGTCATCACCGTCAGCCACTCGTTGAACAGCGCGGCGGGGTCTTCGACCTGCTCGCCTGTCGTTTGCGCGTGGAGACAAGAGCTTCCAAGGCCCACAAGAAGTGTCATGCAGAGAACGAAGCCTCGTACGAAGCGCATGTGCCCTCTCCCTCGTGGTGCGTCTCGACCCGAGCGTGCTTCAGGTCGGAGTCGGTGTGATTCGGACCCTAACCGATCGGTTGCCCGAGGTTAGTCGAAAGCTCGGTGAACTGGAAGTTGATGTTGGGCGTTCATGGTCGGCTTCGAGAGAGATGGATCACGAATCGGACTGGTGGACGATGTTCTGCGTGCCTCGATGCGGGGTCCACCAGCCCCGGGGGTCTTGGACGCTCACTCGATCTCCTCAGGTGTGCGGTGCTGGCCCGGAGCGCGCACCTCGCCGATGAAGAAGTTCCGTACCAGCGTGTCGTTGCCCTGCACCGCTCCGCTCACGGTGAAGGTCAAGACCGCTTGATCGCACGTGAGGTCCGGGACCGACCACGTACACGAGCCATTCCCGGACAGGTCTTCACCGAGCCGATGCGTCGAGAGCAGATTCCACTGCTCCGCCTCGATTTCGGCGGGGATCCGTCGCCCTGAGCGGTGCGCGGGCTGACGGACGTCCACATCGTAGAAGCTCACATCCAGCGCGACCCTCGCGGAGGGGACCGGGGTGTCGAGCTGCCAGGCGATGCAGACGCTGCGCCCGCATGGAACGAACTGTAAAGAAGGTGCAAGCAGCTGAATGTCGTTTGCCGAAGGCTTGGTGTTCGTAAGATTGGGAGAGGTGGTGCTTTGGTGGCAGCCGAGAATGACGACGCCAACGCACAGCGCTGTGGCAATGAGTCGAGCACGCATCACGCTGCCTCCTTTCGAGTGCAAGTTACCGCGTCACGTTTGGGGCTTCTGTCCTGTGCAACGCAATCCCGTGCTCGACACGCACACGGAAACCGAAAACATCGTTGCGGGGCTTCGCATGAAAAGGTCTGGGTTGCAAGAATGAACAGTCTGTTGGCATGCAGCACCTCTCAGACGATCCTCGTGCGTTGATCCGACGGGCGTGGACGGTCAGAGGATGCATCGAGTACGATGAAGACGTTCAACACGGGGCTCTGCGGTAATTCGAGAGGACGCGCTTGATCGGTCAGACGCTGCTGCATTACGAGATCGTCGAGAAGGTCGGCGCAGGTGGCATGGGCGAGGTGTACCGCGCGCGCGACACCAAGCTCGGCCGTGACGTGGCGCTCAAGATCCTGCCCGAAGCTTTCACGAACGACC
>JBFJHN010000035.1:0-9756 GCA_041613275.1 Candidatus Krumholzibacteriia bacterium
AGCTGTCCGCAGATCTCGCCCGCCGCGGCGTGCAGATGCACCGCATGTCGACGCTGAACGTGTTCTTCACCTACTTCGGCATGAACGACCCGCTGGTCGGCGGCTATAGCCCGGAAAAAGTGGCGCTGCGCCCGCCGCGAGCAGCACGCCCATCGAGCCGCCCGGGATGTGCGCGATGCCCACCGGGAGCCGGTCGAGCGCCGGCATGCGCACCATGTGCGTCCCGATCCAGGCGCCGAAGAACTTGCCGAAGATCGAAAGCGCGGTGATCGAAGTCACCAGCATCACGTCGAACTGCGCCGCGAAGTCGACGTGCAGGCAGATGCCGGCGAAGAACAGCGGCACGAAGATCGATTCGACCATCTGTGTGATGATCGAACGCGTGTGCTCGGAGAGCGCGGCATGATCGCTGGCCATGACGCCTGCGATGAGAAAGCCGAAAATCGGATGCAGACCGATCGCGTCGGTGGCGACGCCGCAGGCGAGCCCCAGGCAGACGACGAGCGAGAGCGGCGTCGCTGGATTCGGGAAGCCCTTGGCGTCGTGCCAGCGCAGGACGCGCGTCATGATCCAGCGCCCGCCCGTAGCTCCCGCGGTGGCGAAGAGAACGGCGGCGCCGAACACGGCGCCCAGGCGGCCCATCTCGACGTCGGCGCCGCCCACGGCGCTGGTCGCGAGCCCCATCGCGATGGCCAGGACCAGCCAGCCGAGCAGGTCGTTGATCGCCATCGCCGACAGCAGCAGCAGGCCCAGGTCGGACTTGACGATGCCCATGTCGAAGAGAAGGCGTGCGACGACGGTGATGGCGGTGATCGAGACCGCGGTGCCGATGAAGAGCGAAAACGCCACGCGCGCGACATCGGTCTCGACCCAGGCGTCGTACATGAACCATGCGGCCACCGCACCGAGCGCCAGAGGCATGACGACACCCATGATCGCCACGCCGAACGACTGGTGGCGCATCTTCCAGGCCGAGCTCACATCGACCTCGAGGCCGATGGCGAGCAGCAGGAACAGGATGCCGATCTGAGCCACGACGTCGAAGAGCGCGAGCTGCAGCGGATCGCTCGGAAACAGATGCTCGAAGGTGCCGGGTGCGATGTTCCCGAGCACGGTCTTGCCCAGGAGCACCCCGGCGAGAATCTCACCTGCGAGCGCCGGCTGGCCCCAGCGGCGAAACAGCTCGCCGAACAGCCGCGCCAGTCCCAGAACCACCAACATCTGGACGAGGAAGAGCAGCAGGTTCTCTTGATTCATGCGGCATTGTAGTCACATGGTCGTGCGGGCGCTACGAAAGTATGGCGGGCACGGAACAACGTGCCGCGCAACGGGGGACTTCGACCAAGTCGTCGCGAGTGCGAAGAACTCGGGGCATGGCCGCGGGATGCGGCCACCCCTCGTTGGGGCTCTCCGTCACTTGCTCGGGTTGGGGTGCGCGATCTTCGCCAGATACTCCTCGTAATCGAACCCCTTGAACCCGGGACTTTCCTCGTTGTGACAGGCGACGCACGTCTCAGCGGTCGGGATCACGAGGCCCGCGGCAACTGCCGCTTCCCGATCCTTCATGACTCCCATGCCCTTGTAGTCGCTGCCGGCACCATGGCAGCTTTCGCATTGCACACCCTGTTCCTTGACGAAGCCCGTCTCAAAGCGCTCCGCCGGCTCACCATGGCCGGTGACGTGGCACTTCAAGCATGCGTCGGATTGGTGAGGCGTCTCGATGCCACGCTCCCGCGCATACGCAATCGCCTTTTCGCTCTTCAAGGTCTCGAAAGCTTTGGCGTGTGCAGATTTCTCCCACATCGCAAGTTGATTGCCTTTCTTCTCCGACCTGTGGCACATCCCGCACTTCTTCACGCCGATGTAATTGTGCGCATCGGTCTCCTCACCCTCACCGGCATCCATGAACACGAAAGTCACGACAAGGAACAATGCGAAACAAAGGGACACGTGGAAAGAAGGTTTTCGCATGACTCGCCTCGCAAAGTTGATGAAAACGAAAGTCATCGCAGCCCGCCCTCGACTGCTTGAACGAGTGCACGACGTCTCGCGTTCCAGAAACGACGGTGCTCCTGCCGGTCCCGCGCCTTCGGAGCCCTCATTCCTGTCGCAAGAATGCGAGGAGGTTGCGCAAGTCGTCACCCGTCAACTCCGGCCAGGGACGCCCTTCGGCGAGGATCGCCTCTTTCATGAACGGCGCATGGTTCCACATGGACGCGACCAACGACGGCGGCGATCGCGCTGCATCACTGCCGGCGAGGTCCGGCCCGGGATGCATCGCCCCGGCCTCGCCGGCGTGACAATCCACGCAGGACCGCGTCGTGAACACCTCCAGGCCGAGCTTCGGGTCTCCCGGCGGGTCGTCGAACGGGAGGAAGTAGAGATACGCGATCAGATCGGCCAGCTCCGGCGTGGTGAAGCGCGGCCAAGAGAGGCCCTTGTCGCGCATTCTCGCGATCATCGTGACGGAGTGGTTCCACATGATGCCCGCCGTGGCCTCCGCCGAGCGGTGCAGACTCGATTCGCTCAAGTCGGGGCCTTCACGTCCACCACGTCCCCGTACGGCGTGACACGACGAGCATCCCTTGGCATCGAACACCGCGTGACCTTGGTTCGGGTTGCCCGGTGCCAAGAGCAGGCGTTCCTGGAGGACGGGCTCGACGGCATGCCTCAGGTACGCACTCAGGTCGGCCAGATCGCCCTCGTCGAACTCGGGCGGACGCATTGCCATGCCGCGCATGCTCTCGAGCATCGAGGGGCCGTGGTTCCAAATGGCCTGGGCGATGTAGAGCGGCGAGGCGAAGTGCCGCAGCTCTCCGAGATCTGGGCCGACCTTGTCCCCACCGTCACCAACGGTGTGGCACGCCGCACATCCCTTGCTCGCGAACAGCTTGCGCCCGGTGATGGGGTCTCCCGGGCGGCCCAGATACTCGATGTAGTAGAGAAAGGCGATCAGCTGGACCGCTTCGTCGTCGGAGAGCTCCGGCCAGGCCATGTCCGCGGCTTCCACGCTGACGCTCATGCCGGGGACGTGGTTCCACAACGCCGCACCGAGGTCGAGGAAGCGGCCGACGAAGTGCCCCTTGCCCAGGTCGGGACCGATGCCGGGCCCATCGCCGGCGATGCGATGGCAGCGGTTGCACAGCCGCTGTTCGAAGAGCAGCCGCCCCTGCAGAGGGTTGTCGGGCAGCTGGACGCCATTGAGCGCCTGGCGCGCGTTGCGCGACTGCGCCGCGCTGCTCGTGGCGTACGCGAGGGCGAACGTGAAGACGAGCGCTATGCACATCGCCCGATGGCAGGTGCCCTGTGCCCGTGGCGTTGGCCCGCAGCGCGCGGCGATTGGGCTCATTCTGCACCACCTACTTCGATGTGTCTTTCGAATCTGGCTTTCTGCCACGCCGGAGTCCGACGAACACGTAGGTCAGCACTCCGGCTCCGGTGAGAAACACGGGTATTGCAACGATCGAAATCCCCACGGACGCCGACGGCACGTCCTTGAGCCTGTGCGAGAGCAGCAGCAGATTGATGACCCAGATGCCAATCCCCAGCACGAAGGCCCAAATCAACGCCACCGAGACGACCTGCAGAGCCCAGATCCATCCCGGTTCGGATTTTCCCTGCATGACGTTTCCCTCGTTTCGATGGCCTCAGCTCGAACTCGCGCTCACGCTGGGCAGATAGCTCTGCGTGCGCTCGAGCGTTTCCTTGATCGCCTTCTCGCGGCCTTCTTGGATCTCCCAGATCGAGATGAGCGGGAAGAAGCGCCCAAAGACCACGAAACCCAGGATGAAGGTTCCGATGCCACCCGCGAACATCCCCCACTCCACCAGGCTCGGAATGTAGAAGCCCGTCGGGTACGGCAAGCGTGGATTGGCCAGCGACGGCACCACGATGTTCAAGCGTTCCAGCCACATGCCGATCACCACGGCGATCGACGCGATCAAGATGCCTGGGATGCGACGGCTGCGGCGGAAGCTCAGGATCAGCACGGGGATCAGGAAGTTGCACGCCACCATGCCCCAGTAGTGCGGTGCGTACGGGCCCGAGAACTTGTGGAAAAACACACGCAACTCGGAGGGCTCCTGGCCGAAGAACGCGGTGAGGTACTCGGAAAACGTGAAGTAGAACCACAGAAGGGACATGAGCAGCAGCAGCTTCGCAAGTGGGTCGAAGTGCACGTCCTTGAGGTAGCGATCGAGCCGGAAGATGCGACGCAGCACGATCATGACCACGAGCAGGGCCGCGATACCCGAGAAGATGGCGCCCACGACGAAGTACGGACCGAAGATGGTCGAGTGCCACCCCGGCTGCAGGGTCATTGCGAAGATGTAGGAGATGACCGTGTGCACCGACACGGCGATCGGGATGACCAGGATCATCATGATGCTGATGGCCTTTTCGAGGACTTGGTGTTGACGCGGTGTGCCCTGCCACCCCCAGGCCAGAAACGCGTAGAGCCAGCGAGGCCTCACGCCGCGATCGCGCAAGAGCGCGATGTCCGGGATCATCGGAATGAACAGGTAGACCGTCGACGCCATGAAGTAGGCCGAGATCGAGGTGACGTCCCACAGAAGCGGTGACTGCAGCCGCCCGACCGTGAAGATGTTCATCATGCGCTCGGGCCTTCCGAGGTCCAACACCGGGTGGAAGCCGCCGATGGCCAGCACGATCACCGTGATGACCTCGGCCATGCGCGTGATCGGTCGCCGCCACTCCGCCTGCGAAAGCCTCAAGATGGCCGAGATCAGCGTACCGGCGTGACTGATGCCGATGAAGAAGACGAAGTTGACGATGTAGAAGCCCCAGGCGACCGGCTGGTTCAGGCCCGTGACCCCGAGTCCATGCAGGATCTGACGTCGGAACAGCACCCAGCCGCCGAGAATGACGAGAAACACCAGGGTGGCCGTGACACGGAAGCGGATTCCGGCCTCCTCGATGGAGCGCAACAGGTCGGTGTCCTGGAATTCGTCGGCGGCACTGCCGTGCGCAACGGGGCTTGCGCTGGAGTCGGATTTCATCATGCACCTCTCTGCCGCGAATCCTCGCCGTGTTCGCTTCTCTCGGTGAGGTAGTACACCTTGGGCTTCGTGCCCAGATCGTCGTGCAGCCGGAAGGCGCGCGAGCTGTGCGCCAAGGCGCTCACGCGACTGCGGGGATCTTCCAGGTCACCGAACTCGATGGCCCGAGCCGGACAGCTCTCGGCGCACGCTGGCGTGATGTCCCCATCGCGCAGCTTGCGTCCCTTGGCGCGCGCTTCCTCACGCGCACGATTGATACGGTGGTGGCAGAAGGTACATTTCTCGACCACGCCCTTGGGGCGCAGCGAAACGTCGGGATTCGCCTTGCGCTCGAGGTCCCCCGGCCACTCGGGGTCGTACCAGTTGAAGACTTTGGCATTGAATGGGCACGCAGCCATGCAGTAGCGACAGCCGATGCAGCGCGGATAGATCTGCCCGACGATGCCTTCTTCACCGAGATAGGTGGCACCCACTGGACAGACGCGCACGCAGGGAGGGTTGTCGCAGTGAAAACAGGGTTGCGGGAAGTAACGCATCCGCACGTCGGCATGTGCACCGGAGGCTTCCGGAAGCAGACGCAGCCAGTGAAAGGCACGGCTGTGGCGCGTTGCTTCCTCCGGTCCCACGGCCGCGAGGTTGTTTTCCTGATGACAGGCGGCAACACAGGCCCCGCATGCTGTGCAGCGATCGAGATCGATGACCATGCCCCATCGAGCCATCAGTGACCTCCGTGCATGGGCGGTGGGCCCCCGTGCTCGCGGCGCCGCACCAAGTGCGCCTGGACGCGCGTCGAGGTGAGCGACGGGGTGCCGGCGAGCGGATCCCGTGCAGGCACCACCACGTCGGTGGGATTGGAGCCGATCCCGGTACAGATCTCGTTCAAGGCTCGGTGGCCGAGCCCCAAGGGCACGTGCGCCACGCCGGGTTGGGCGCCGGGATGGATGCGGACGACGCATTCGATGCTGCCGCGCTCCGATTCCAGCGCGACATGGTCACCGTCATGGAAGTCCAACTCGTGCGCCGTTTCCTCCGACAGCTCCACCCAGGTTTCCCAACCGCTGAACGTGTAGTACCCGAACATCTCGAGAACCATGGGGGAGACGCACCCGAGCGGACCGCGTGCGGTCATCGGACGGAAAAGCTGCAAGCTCAGCTCTCCCGCACCGGTCTCGGCGGGAGGCTCGTAGTGGGGCAGGCAAACCTCATCCGCGCTGGCGGCCAAGCCGAGCTCGGTGATGGCGCCCTGCAGCGGCGCTTGCCCGCGGCCACGGCGGGTGCCGAGCTCGACCAAACGTTTCTCGAGCGCACGCGAGTAGAACTCGTAGCGACCGGATTCGGTGCCGAACAGCTGCGAGACATCGCCACGAGGGCCGGCGGGGTTCCACCATCCGGCCTGGCGAACGAGGTCTTCCCAGAACTTGTCGAAACCGCTGTTCGCCAAGAACCACCAGCCGCGTTCCTCGAGGAAGCGCACCCAGGATTCCTCGAAGGATCCGGAGATCACGGTTCCTTGACCAGCCTTCTCGAGCCCCTGCACGCGGTGTTTGAGATAGTCGGGATAGTCGCGCCAAGGCAGCGTCGACGCTGCGGGTTCGCCGATACGTGCTGCGAGATCGAGCAACACATCGCCGGCATGCCGTGTATCGAACAACGGCTCCACCACCGGCGGTGCCAGGCCAAGAACTTGCACTGACACGCTCGGGGGCGTCGTCGATTCGTGCCACGATTCCAGGAAGACGTTCGTCGGCAGGATGAAATCGGCCACGCTGGCGGTTTCGTCGGCAAAAGGCGCGAAGGCAACCACCGTTGGGATGCGTTCCAGCGCTGCACGCAAGCGAGCACCGGCTGGGCTCGCGTAAACCGGATTCGTGTTCACGATGAACAGCACGTCCACGGGCGGTGTCGTGCTGCCGTCGCCCGCCAGCGCCTCGATCGGGTCGGAAGCGAAGACGGCGGCATCCGAGGTGAAGACCGATGGGAGCTCTTCACGGCCCGTTCGGGGCACCGGCTCGAGCGGTGTGAACGGGATCGGGGGCGGGAGCAGCACGCCGCCCGCGCGATCGAACGCGCCGACCAGCGCGTTGAGTGCGTGAATGGCGATGACGTTCCAGGTGGCGTTCGCCCCCCAAACAGCTTCGCCGCCGGCCATTGCCACCGGAGCCGACGCATCTGCAAAGCGCCGCGCGAACCCGATGACGTGCGAGGGCTCGCAACCGCAGATCTGGGCCACGCGGTCGGGGTAGTAGTTCTCGAGCAGCAGGCGCCGGAAGCCAAGTCGTTGCTGGCCCGCGTCGTCGGTCCATTCATCGAACCCCAAGGTGTGCTCGGCCACGAACCTGCGATCGTAGCGTCCTTCCCGAACAAGCACGTGCGCCATCCCCAAGGCCAGCGCGCCATGCGTGCCGGGGCGAATGTTCACGTGCTGCGCGGCCTTGGACGCGGTGGGCGAACGGCGAGACGAGGCGTGCAGCAGGAGGACGCGCTCTTCGGTTGTGCGCGTCCCCACCGTCGCCGCGATGGCGTGGATGGGGGCATGGCCATCCTCGAAGAGATCGAGACCGAACGAAAGCACCAGGTCCGCGTGGGCAAGATCGAAGCCCGGAACCGTCTCGGTGCCTTGTGTGAGCATGTAGGGCAGCGTCTCCGCCTCGAACGGATTCGCAATGCTCCCCGACCCCAGGACCTGCGTGAAACGCTCGGCCAGCTCGTAGAACAAACGACCGGGCGCATCGATCAGCATGGCGAAGCGCTGCGGCTCACCGCCCGAATGCACTTCGGACAGGCGGGCCGCGATCTGCTCCAACACCTCTTCCCACGGAGCGGGGCGGAGTGTCCCGCCGTCGTCCCGACGCATGGGTCCGCGTAGACGTTCGGGTGCATAGAGCACCTCGAGGCCGGCCTGGCCCACGGGGCAGATGCCGCCGCGGTTGAGCGGATGGCGCGGATTTCCCTTGATGCCCACCGGGATGTCGTCCACGAGCTTCACGGTCAAGCCGCAGCCGCCCTCGCACAGCCCACACACGGTTTGCACCTCGCGCTCGAGCCCAGGGCCGCGCAAGGCGAGCTGAACCATTCGGTCTGAAACGAGCCAGTTGCGCCCGCAAGCGCCAAGGCCCGCCGTGGCGGCGGTTACGCCAAGCATCTTCATGAACTCGCGTCTTCGCAGAAGCATCGGTCGCTCACGTCCCCGCCGGTTTCCCGGCGCGTCTCGGTGATTCACATGTGGCACGCCACGCAGTCGTTCGACGCGCCCGTTTCTTTGTGGCACTTCATGCAGGCATCCATGTCGAGCCGCACAAGCGGACGCGTCAGCGGGTCGCTGCGTTCGCCCACGATGCCGTGGCACGTTTCACACGCAATCTCAGCAACTGCGGTGTGTCGCCGGTGCGAGAAGTAGACGTGCTCCGGAACCCAGTAGACCTTGCGCCATGGGATGGGCACGCCTTCACGAACGTACTCAGCCACGCGCGCCTCGTGCGCCGATTCGGTCAACGGTTCGGCGTGGCATTCACCGCAGATGTCGAGGTTCGGTATGGTTGCCCGCACGCCATCCACCGCGTAGAGGTGGCAGTCGGTGCACTCCATGCCCGCCTCTTCGATGTGCAGCTTGTGGTTGAAGGGGATCGGCTGCTCGGCCGATTGAGCGATCAACGCCACGCTCACCCCACCTGCCACCGCAATGAGGATGACGATGACGATGATGTACGCCGCCTTCATGCGAGAAGCCCTCCCTGTGTCGACCTCGACCATGGCATGAAGCGCATCGTGCTTCCCGATGCGCGCCAGGCGTCCGTGATGCTCCTCATCGCGTCGATCAGAAGATCCTCTCTTCAGCACGATCCAGCTCGATGTTGAGTCGGCGTTGTTCGAGGAGCATCGGCGCGTACACGTACGTCACGGTCGCGGTGACCGTGGCTCCGCGGCGTTCCGACATGGGAAAAGAGAAGCGTTCGGTGCGCGCCTCGCGTGGAGCGAGTCGCGTGTCGCTGAGAATGCGCGTTCCGCGCAGCAGCATCTCGTGGTCGAGATTCAGCGGCAGGCCGCGCGCGTCCGCGATCACCTTGCGATAGCGCCGCTCGTTCGTCCAGCTGCGGCCGCCGGAATCGACGACCACTTTCAGCAGGATCTCGCGGCTCGGCATGCCCGTGGGCACTTTGTGGCCGGAGCCTACATTCGTGACCACGACATCGACCTCGAGGTTGCGAGAAACCTGCTGCGCGCGCGTGATCTCGACGGTGAGGGCACTGCGCAACTGCTCGCTGTCATGGATCAAGCTGTGTAGATGAATCTCCGGTCTGCTGGTCTTGACTTCGCGGCTGACCACGGTTCCCGTGCTGAGCTGCATGTGGCAGTTCTGACATTGGGCGCCCTCTGCGGGGTAGGGCCCCTCGAGCCACTCCTGGTAGGTGCTCATGATCATGGCGCCGCTGGGAGCAACGTAGTTGTGACACCCGCCGCAGAACTCGGACTTGGCGTGCAGCTCGGAGTAGGCGACTTCGTGTTTGGGGGAAGCCGCGTTTCTGAGAACACTGCGCTTCACGAGGCCGAGATCGACGGAATACGGCTTTTCGGGGTTATCGAGGTGGACGTCCGTTACGGTGTGACAGAAGTCGCAGCTCACACCCTCGCGTGTGACGCCCTGCTGGAGATCGAAGTCTCCGTTCACCATCGTCATGGGGGCGTGGCAACGCAGACAGTGGCTCTTCGCCTCATCGCCTACCTCTTTGAGAGCCTGCAT
>JBFJHN010000036.1:0-9718 GCA_041613275.1 Candidatus Krumholzibacteriia bacterium
AGGGCCTGGCGCGTTCCGAGGCCACGCCGGTTGCCGTTCGCGCGCGCGAGCGCGACATCGCCCTCACGTACGTGCGCGCGCAGCCGAGCGATCCGCAGCAACGCGTCATCGCAACGGCAACCTGGCCCGCGTCGCCCGCCGCGCGCGATCCGATCGAGCTGCCGGGGCGTTGGGCCACCGAGCTCGGTCTGGCCGACGATCACGTCTCCTGGCTGCCGGGACAGCGGCGTGTGTTGGCGAGCATCGGCATCCGCGTGCTGGATGCCGCCGGCAACACCGAACGCGTCGTGTCCAGCATCGCGATCGTGCACCAGAGCGCGGTCTACCGTCGCTTGAGCTTCGACCTCGAGCGCGTGCGTCGTCCTGCGTGGCATGGAACGCGACTCGCGTTCCTCTCGGGAGCCGGTGACGTGCGTGTGGCGTGGATCGATCCCGTGCAGCTCGAGATTCCGCGGACACGTGTGTACGAATCCGTGCTGTCCGCGCCTTGAGCCCGCGCGCGTTGCGTGAGGCCGCACCGGCGTCTATCATGCGCGGTGTGAAACGCCCAGCAGTCGTCGCCATCGGCGCTTTCCTCATTGCAATGACCGTTGCCGCCTTCGGCCTGCGCAGCTTTCTGCGCCCGAGCATCACGGGTGACGGCGTCGGGTACTACGCGCCGCTGGCCTCTTTGCTCGTCGACGGCGATCTCGACTTGCGCAATGAGGTGGCTCACTTGAGCCGCGCGTACCTGCGCGCCGCGTTCATGACGCCGGAGGGTGCGCTCGGCAATCCATTTCCCGTGGGGCCCGCACATCTGTGGGCTCCGGCCGTCTTGATGGTACGCGCGCTGCCGCCCGGGCGCGTGGACGCGCCGCTCGAGCTCACGCCCACGACGCGTCATCCCGCATTCGCACCGCGCTACGCGCGCGCGCTCGCATGGACGAATCTCTTGCTGGTGGCGTGGGCCGGTGCCGTGTTGTGTGCCGTGCTGGCGGGAAGCCTCGGCGCCACCGTCGCCGTCGTTGCCGTCTGCGCCGGGATCCTCGGCACACCGACTTTCTTCTACGCGATGCAGGATCCGTCGTACGGCCACACGGCGAGCTTCTTCGCCGTGTCGCTCTACGTCGGCGCAATTCTTCTCGACCGGCGCAAACGCTTGCCCCCGGAGATTCTCGGCGCGGCGCTGGGGCTGGTGATGCTCATGCGTTCGCAGGACGCGCTGCTCGGCACCTTGCTGCTGCCGCGCTTGTGGGACGCGTGGCGCACGACATCACGCCGTAACGCGCTCGTCGTGCTCTTGCGTTTGGCGCTCCCGGCCGTGGTCATGTTCGCGCCCCAGATGTTCTTCTGGAAGCACATCTATGGACGCATGCTTCTGGTCCCGCCGGGGCCGGACTTCCTGCCCTGGTGGAAGCCGCATCTGCCGCACCTTCTGGTGTCGACCTGGAACGGCGCTTTCCTGTGGTCCCCCGTCCTCCTGCTGGGTCTCGCCGGCCTTTGGTGGACGCCGGACCGCGCTCTGCGGACGGCCTTCTTCGCAGCGGTCGTGCTGGAGCTCTACTCGTCGTCGGTGTTGCTCGACTGGTGGGGCGGCCGGGCCTTCGGGGCGCGGCGCCTGATCTCGCTCGCGCCGTTGGCCGTCGTCGGCTTGGGGTTCGTGATGGACCGTCTGCGCGGCGCGCGCCGACGGTGGGCGTGGGCCATCGCCCTCGTCGCCTTGGCGTGCGTCTGGAACCTGCGCCTGGCAACCCACTACCGGAACGGCCTGCTGCCCGGGAACCCGGGGAACGCGCGTGAGTACGTAAGACATCCGGGCCTCGGCCCGGAGCACGCGACCCCGTACGGCCCCTGGGATCATCCCAGGCTGTTCCGGGAGCTGTGGCGGGCCGAACGCATCCGGGGCGCATCCGCGCGTCGGTGACCCCCCGTTCCCCTCCTCGCAGGCTTCTGGTACAAAAGGGCCCCGGCCCTCGAGACGTGTACGTGCGGCCCAGCCAGGAAGATGGGTCCGCCGCATTCCAAATGGAGGATTGCACCGATGTCTCCGAAAATCACCCGCATCGCACTGACGCTCGCGGTCTCCGCGATGCTCGTCGGCGCTGCCGACGCCGCGGACAGCTATTCGATCGACGGCGCGCATTCGTTCGTCATGTTCCAGGTGAACCACCTGGGGATCGGCGAGTCGTACGGTCGTTTCAACGAGATGTCTGGCAAGATCGAGGTTGAAGGCGAGGCGCCCAAGACGATCCACTTCGAGATCAACGCGGAAAGCATCGACTCCGCCAACGCCGATCGCGACAAACATCTCAAGAGCCCGGATTTCTTCAACGTGAAGCAGTTCCCCGTGATCAAGTTCGCCAGCAAGTCCGTCCAGAAGCATGGTGACCATTTCGAGGTTGCGGGCGATCTCTCCATGCTGGGTGTGACCAAGCCGATCTCGCTCAAGGCGTACAAGACGGGTGAGGGCAAGGATCCGTGGGGGAACTACCGCACGGGCTGGCACAGCGAGTTCAAGGTGAAGCGCAGCGACTACGGCATGAACTTCATGCTCGACGGATTGGGTGACGAGGTCACGGTCGTGGTCGCGGTCGAGGGCATCAAGCAGTAGCTCGACGGGAACGCCATGATCACCCAGTCTTTGCTGCTCAGCATGGCGCTGCCGGCGCTGGTCGCCGGCAGCGTCTTGTTTGGGGCGCAGCGGATGACGCGCGGCGCGGCGGCGTCCTGGGCAGCAGCTCTGGCTCTCGCCTGGGCGTGGATCGTGGGCTACGTCACGGTGGTCGGCTGGCCGCCGTTCCCACCCATCAACGCCACGCAACGCCTCGTGTACCACGTCCTCGTCGCGAGCGTCGTCCTGGCTGTCGTCGTCGGCCGCTTCGAGCGCGCGCGTGTACTCGCCTCCTTGCGCGCCGGCTTCTCCTTCGTTCTGCCCTGGTTGCTGCTGCGTCCCAACATCGAATATCGCTGGTCCACGCTCGAATCGGTCGCTTGGGTTGCGGGGCTCGGCGCCGTGATCTTCGTGTTCAGCATGGCGCTCGACGCGGCCGCGCGTCGCAACACGGGCGCGGTGACGCCTGTGGCTGCGTGCGTCGCCTGGATCGGGCTCGCCATCGTGTTGGTCTTCTCGGGCAGCGCGCTTCTGGGACAGCTCGCGGGCGCCTGCGCCGCCGCGCTCGGAGCCGCAGCCGTGTTCGGCTTCGTGAAGCCGGACGCGCGCTGGACTCCTGCGGGGACGGCGATCCTTTCCTGGGTGTGGGCAGGCCTGGCGATCAACGCGGGGTTCTACGCCGAGGGCTCGCCGTACGCGTTGGTGCTCATCACGCTGAGTGCGTGTGCGATGTGGTTTACACGCAGGCTGCGCGACGACGCATCGAGCGCGCGGCGAATCCTGCTCGCGACCGGCGTTACGACGCTCGGGGCCGTGGCGTCCGTGCTCCTGGCGTGGCGCACCTAGGCGCTCAGCGCAGCTGGACCGCCTTGCGCATCCACGTGCGCCCGTCGAACGTCACCCGCACCAGATAAACCCCGGCGGCCTGGCGCAAGGCGATGTCGGACTCCCATGGCACGATGTGGCGCCCTGCCGGCTGCACCCCGCGCATGAGTTTTTCGACCAACCTCCCACGCACGTCGTACACCGACACGTCGACGAGCCCTTCGTCGCGCGTAATGAACTGCACCTCGAAACGACCTGACGCCGTCGGCGAAATCACCACTCCACCGCCCTCACGCGTCGGGGGATCGGCGTTCGCGTCGCAGGCCGTGGCGTCGAACAGCTGCCCGTCGTCGATGCACTCCGAGTCCTGCATGCGCCTCACGCACACGTCGACGCTGCCTGCGCAGCTGCCGTCGGCGTTCGTCGCTTCGAACGCCACCCGGTAAACGCGCCCATTGCCACGCGGATCGCGTGCTGCGCGCAGCTGCACCGTCTCGCCGGAAACCAACGCGTTGGGACAGTTGCGGCCCGTGCCTTCGTCGGAGGTCACCGAGACGATCGTGTACGGCGCGGGTGCCCCATCCGGTCCGACGATGCCGGCCAGGCGGACGGCAACGAAGCGACCGTTCGCAGGCCAGAGGGATTCGATGGAGGCGCGCGCGTTGGCGCACGACGGCGGCGCGGGCACGTAGAGGTAAGCGCGCCCGGAATTGGCGCCGCCGGCATCGTTCTGGAACGCGCCCACCAACAGATCGTCCGTGCCGTCGCCGTCCACGTCGCTGCCGGGATTGGCCACCTGCCAGCCGAACAGGTCGAACCCCGCTGCGCCCAGGAAAAAGCCGTCGGGCTCGGCGTCCACGCCGGGTCCGCCGTGATAGACCCAGGCGCGACCAACTGCGCCGCTGTTGTTGGCCGGCGAGCCGACAACGAAGTCCGCGAAGCCGTCCTGATTGAGATCGCCGCCTCCCGAGATGAAGCGCCCGAACCAATCTCCCAAGCCCCCCTCGCTCAGAACGAGATCCGGAACGTCGTCGAGTCCGGGTCCGCCCCAGTAGACGTACGCCTGGCCTTGCGCCGAGTTGAACTGCGAGGCGCCCACGAGGATGTCGCTGAAGCCATCGCCGTTGACGTCGACCCCCTCGAGAGCATCGCTGAAGTGGGCGCGCCAGCCGTGGCTGTCGAGGATGATGTCCGGTGCGCCATCGACGTTGGCGCCGCCGAAGTAGACGTACGCACGCCCCGTTTCGAAGTCGACGAAACCGTTGTGGTAGGCGCCCACGAGGAAGTCGTTCGAGCCGTCGCCGTTGACGTCACCCGCGCGCGAGACGCTGAACCCCATGCGCTCGCCCACCCGGTTGCCCGGCACGACGACGTCGGCGACGCCATCCGCACCCGGCCCACCGAAGTAGACATACGCGCGTCCAGCCTGGAACCCGGACGCACCGTTGAAGCGTGCGCCGACGAGCAGATCGTCGTGGCCGTCGTCGTTGACATCGCCTACGCCCGCGACGCTCACGCCCAGCTGGTCACCCGCGTTCTCCGCATCCAGAACGATGTCGGCGACCGCGTCCAACGACGGCCCTCCGAAGTACACGTAGGCACGACCCGAGTTGGAGCCCATGGCGTCGTTCTGGTAGGCACCGACCAGAAGATCGGCGAACCCATCGGCGTTGAAGTCGCCCGCCGGCGCGGTGAAGTAGCCGAACCGGTCCCCCGCGGCCTCGCCAACCAGCGTCAAGTCCGAGACGGCGTCGAGCGCCGGGCCGCCGAAGTAGATGTGCACCGACCCCGGAACGTTGGCGCCGGCGGCCTCGAACGTGGTGGCGCCGAGCGCAAAATCGTCGTGACCGTCGCCGTTGAGATCGCCGGCCAGTACCGCCGAGATGCCCAGGTGCTCGCTGGCAGCTCCCGTGGGAAGCAGCGTGGCCGCGGTCGGCACGACGTAGAGCGTGACGACGAGCAGCGACATTGCGGCGAGGGCCAGGAAACGCGCATGCATGAGAACTCCCCCTGGTGCACGAGGCCCGAGCGGTCCTGCGGGGGGGTGGGAAGAGTCGGCGGACCTCGGTGGAACGGGCACGGGATGCCCCTGCATGCTTGCGCCCGCACACGCGTCTGTCAAGCTTCGGCGTCGCGGCGCAGGCTCGATGCAGACATCGACGATCAGGAACGTCCGAGAAGACGCGCGAGCACGTCGACGCCACGCTCGACGCATGCAGGTTCGGCAGAGGTGAAGCACACGCGCACGTGCGTGGGATACGGACCGAAGCTCGGGCCCGGCGCGAGGAACAAGCCCTTCTCAGCGCACGCTTCGAGAAATCCCATCAAGCCTCGCTCGCCGAGAGCCGAAGCCACGTCGACGAACAGAAACGTGCTGCCCTGCGGCGGCTCGACGCCCAACCTGCGCGCGGCTTGCTCACCCATCGCGCGGTAGCGCGGCTTGACGTCGGCGATCCAGGCGTCACCGCGCCCGTCCAGCGCGCGCACCGCCGCGATCTGCGACGCGGTAGGCGTGCTGTAGAAGGAATGGGTGCTCACCTTGGTGAAGGCGCCAATGAGACGCTCGGGACCGACGACGTAGCCGCAGCGGTTGCCGGCCATCCCGAACGCCTTCGAGAACGAGTGCACCGAGAGCACGTGCTCGGGCGCCAGCGTGCGGCAGTACACGTGCTCGCCCTCGTAGACGTAGTCCTCGTACACCTCGTCGGAGAGGATCCACAGGTTCTCGCGCTGCGCCCAGTCCACCAGCGCTTCCACCCAATCGGGAGGCAGCACTTGGCCCGTCGGGTTGTTCGGCGTGCTGATGTACAGCGCCGCGGTGCGCGAGGTGCAGCGCGCAAGCACGGCGTCGACCGCGGCCTGCGCCGAATCCACCGCGCCCAGGATCGGCACGTCGACGGGCTTGGCATGGAAGCAGCGCACGATGCCGGAGATCAACGGCCAGTACGGTGCGAGCAGCAGCACCTCGTCCCCCGGAGCGACGAGCCCGCCGACGACCGCGCCCAGGGCACCTGTGGCGCCCGCCGCCACCAGGACGTTGCCGCGCTCGGTGGGCACGCGCATGCGCGAACCGACGCGCGACACGATGGCATCGAGAAGCGCCGGCATCCCCTGCGGCGCCGCATAGCGATGCATCCCCGGATGTTCGTCGACGGTGAGATCCTGCATGCGGCAGCCGACTGCGGGCTCCAACCACGTGTCGCCCACGTGCAGCGGAAACACTTCGCCCTCGAACTGCGCCATGCGGTGCGCCAGCGCGGAGTATACTGAGCCCCCGATGCTCGATACCGAGGGGGACACGTCGGGATGACGCGGCGGCATGCTCGTCTCCTGGAGTCGGTGTGCGTTCGCGCGGCGTACCGCGAACCGCCAGCTTAGGCGGCGTCCCCCGAGTACACAAGCCGGAAGGCGTGCATGTCGCGACGCGTTCTCGCCCTGGTGCCCGCATACAACGAAGGCGCGCGCGTGCGCGCCGTGGTCGAGGGCGCACGCCGACATCTCCCGGTGCTCGTGGTCGACGACGGCTCGACGGACGACACCGCGCGCCACGCCGCGGACGCCGGTGCCGAGGTGCTCGCGCAGCCGCGCAACGCCGGCAAGGGTGCGGCGCTGCGCGCCGGCTTCCGACACGCCCTGGATGCCAGCTACGACGCCGTCGTCACGCTCGATGCCGACGGCCAGCACGACCCGGCCGAGATCCCCACCTTCCTCGAGCGCTACGCCGAAAGCGACGCTGCGCTCATCATCGGGGCGCGCGACTTCCGTCACATGCCGCCGGTCCGACGCTTCGCGAACTCGATGGCACGCCACTTCTTCTCGTGGGCGGTGGGGCGCGACATCCGCGACAACCAGTCCGGGTATCGACTGGTCGATCGCCGCTTGATGGACGACACGTTGCAGAGCGACGAGCACGGCTTCGAGTTCGAGGTGGAGATGATCGTCGTGTGCGTGCGCCGCGGCTACGCGCTCGAATGGGTGACCATCCGCACGATCTACGCCGACGAGACCAGCCACATCCAACGCTGGCCGCACGTGAAGAACTTCTTCCGCGTGGTCTGGCAGACACGCCAGGCCATGAAGCGAACGGACACGTGATGCCTTCGGTGCGCGCCGCAGTGCTACCCGGTTCGGGGAAGCCGCCCGAGGTGCGCACGTTTCCTCTGCCCGAGCTCGAGCCGGGCGCGGCGTTTCTCGAGGTGGCGTGCAGCGAGGTGTGCGGCACCGACGTGCACCTGCGCGACGGGCGCCTCGCCGGCGTCCCCTATCCCATCATCGCCGGGCACGTCACCGTCGGTCGCCTCGGTGAAATCCACGGTACGCTGCGCGACGTCCACGACCGCACGCTGCGCACGGGCGACCCCGTCACCTTTCTCGACGTGCATCGCACCTGCCACGCGTGCTGGTACTGCCTGGTGGCCAAGGCGTCGACGCGCTGTCCCGAGCGCAAGGTGTACGGCATCACGTACGGCTGCGACGACGGGCTCACCGGAGGCTGGAGCGAAGTCGTGCACCTCAAGCCGGGGACGCGTTGCATCGCTCTCGACGACGTGCCTTTCGACAGCTTCATGGCCGGGGGCTGCGCGCTCCCGACGGCGTTGCATGCCGTCGATCGCGGTGAAATCGCGCTCGGCGACACGGTACTCGTCCTGGGCAGCGGACCGGTCGGTCTGTCCACCGTTCTTCTGGCGCGACTGCGCGGCGCTCGACGCGTGCTGTGCATCGGCGCGCCGGAGACACGCTTGCGCGTGGCGCGCGAGGTCGGCGCCGAGGCGACGCTCGAGTTCACCACGTGCGATGTCGACGCACAGCGCGAGTGGGTGCTCGAGCAAAGCTCCGGGCGCGGCGCCGACGTGACGTTCGAGGCCAGCGGCGACCCGGCCGCCGTGCCCCAGGCGATGCGTTGCACGCGCGATGCGGGACGTGTGGTCGTCGTCGGGCAGTACACCGATCGCGGTGCGGCGTCTTTCAACCCGCACCTGGATCTCAACGCCAAGCACCTCGACGTGCGCGGATGTTGGGGATCGGACTTCTCGCACTTCTTTCGCGCGGTCGAGCTGATGCGCGACACTTCGTGGCGCGCGTTGTGGGAACGCATTCCGCAACAACGCTACGGCTTGCACGAGCTGGCCACCGCGCTCACCGACGTCGAGCGCGGCCGCGTCGTCAAGGCCGTCGTCGATCCCGCCAAGACGCCGCCAGCGTAGCGTCTGCGCCAGCGCTCTGTTAGGCTGGACCGGGTGCACTCGCCATGGCGTCCAGAGACCTCCGACGAAGGCATGTCGTGAACCTCCTGCAGAAGCTCTTCGGTATCGGTGACGATCCGCCGCCCCGCGCCGCCGACGCGTCGACGCGTTCGGTCCAGAAGCTCGTCGACGCCCTCGACCATCTTCCCGTCGAAACCGCGCGCTACGTCGCCGCGTTCGCCTACGTCCTCGGGCGTGTCGCACACGCCGACGACGACGTGAGCGATGCCGAGGCGCGCAAGATGCAGGAAATCGTTCACCGCCTGGCACATCTTCCCGACGAGCAGGCCGCGCTTGTCGTCGACATCGCACGCAACCAGACACGGCTGTTCGGCAGCACGGAAGATTTTCTGGTGACGCGCGAGTTCACCAAGATCTCCGACCAAAGCCAGCGTCTCGAGCTGCTCGACTGCTTGTTCGCCGTCTCGGCCGCCGACGATGCCATCTCGAACGTCGAGGAGAGCGCGATCCGACAGATCGCCGACGAGCTGGGCTTCAGCCACCGCGAGTACGTCGCCGCACGTTCCGGCTGGAACGACAAGCGCGACGTCCTCAAGGACCTGCCCGGGTCCTGAGCGTGCTCCCATTTCCGCAAGGAGTGTTTTCGATGCGTCCGCCTCGGTCATTACTCCCGATCGTGTTCGCGTTGGCGGCCGGCGCCGCTGTGACGTCGAGCGCCGTGGCGAACGACCTGGCGCTGCCGGACGGCTATTGGGGCGTGGCGCGCAGCCAGCCGCTGCTCGACAAGACGCGTACGGTGCGCCTGGCACCCGATCTGTCGCACCTGTCGGAGAACGAACGTGCCGCGGTCGACAAGCTGCTCGAAGTCGGCCACACGTTCGAAAAGCTCTATCGGCAGGCGCGCCACCACCAAGCCCTCGAGGCGCACGAGGCGCTCGAGCGCATGCACGCGCGAGGCGTGGCGCCTGTCGCAACGCGCAATCTGCTCGACCTGTTCTGGGTGTTCCAGGGACCCATCGCCACCACGCTCGACAACAAGCGCGAGCCGTTCCTTCCCGTCGATCCCGTCGTTTCCGGCAAGAACGTCTATCCGTGGGGC
>JBFJHN010000037.1:0-9708 GCA_041613275.1 Candidatus Krumholzibacteriia bacterium
ACCCACAACGGGTTCGTGTGCGAGATCTCCTGCAGCCATTTGGCGTTGCCCGAGCGTGTGTGGATGAGCGTCGGCAGCCGGAAGGTCGGCAGCAGCACCATTTCGCCCGCGGTCTCGTCCAGCTCCCGCCAGTGCACGTGCGAGCGCGCGTAACGTGGCAGCGCTTCGTCGCCGAAGCCCCAGTCGCGCAGCGTGGCCGAGTAGAACTCGAGCTTCCCCGTGGGCGTCTTGAAACCTGCGCAGCGCGAGCCGTCTTCGAGCTCCACCCCGGGCTCGTGCAAACCGACCGGCTTGGCGTAACGCTCCTGTCCGCCGTACGGCACGGCGAATGCGCCGTAGCGCCGCATGTACTCCAGCGGCGACGTCCCCGCCGCGCGCGCCGCCTCCGGAAGGCCGGGCACCGCGTGGTCGAAGATGTCGGCAAAGTACTCGTCGAGCGTCATCGGCTTGCCGGGATTCTGCTTCGACTCGAAGTACTTGAAGATGCCGCGGGCTCCATCCGGATCGATGCGCTGGGTCAGCGCGATCCAGAACTCGGCTTCCTCCCACACCTCGCCCGGATTGCAGCCGCGTGTGGTCTCGACCGTCTCGCCTGCGCGCCTGCGGCGCTCGCGCTCCACCGGCTGGCGGAAGCCGATCCAGGTGCCGGCGTGCGTTTCCTGGCTCATCAGATCGTGACGCTCGGGTCCCAGGCCCATCGGCAGGACGTAGTCGGCCCACTGCGCGGTCTCCGACCAGATGGGCGTCAACGCCACGTGACAGCCGACGCGCTCTTCGTCCTCGAGCATCTCGATCCACGAGCAGCCGTCGGGATTGGTCCACACCGGGTTGTAGACGCGCGTGAAGTAGACGTCGAGGCTGCGCTTCTGATGACGCAGCAAGTGCGGCAGGAGAAAGCTCATCTCGTAGTGGCTCAACGGATACTCGCGCGGCCAGATGATCTCGTTCCAGCGCCGAATCGCCGGTGGGTTGTGCGTGGGCTTGGGAACGAACTTGTCCCAGCTGTTGGGGTTGACGCCGCCGGGCCGGCCGAAGCTGCCGGTGAGCACGTGCAGCAACATCAGAGCGCGCGCCACCTGCCAGCCGCCGCGGTTGCCGCTCGCGGCGTTGCGCCACAGGTGGCTCGAGAAGCGACTGCCGGCGGCGGCGATCTCGTCGGCCAGACGCTGCACCGAGTCGGCCGGCACGCGACACTCCTCGGCCACGAACTCGGGCGTGTATTCGTCGTACGTCTTCACGAGCAGCTCGGCGAAGCGCTCGAAGGTTCCCGGTCCGTCGGCGTCGCAGGCTCCGAGATACTCCGGCCAGTTGACCCAGCGGCGCACGAAGTCGCGGTCCCAACGATCCGAACGCAAGAGCTCACGGGCGACGCCCAGCAGCAGCGCCGCCTCGCTGCCCGGCCAGGTGGCGATCCACACGTCGGCATGCGACGCGGTATTGCTCAAGCGCGTGTCGATGACGCCGAGACGCGCGCCCGACTGCTTGGCGTCCATGATGCGCTGCGCGTGCGGGTTGAAGTAGTGCCCCGTTTCGAGATGCGCGGAGAGCAGCAGCATGAAGCGCGTATCGCTGTAGTCGGGCGACGGCCGATCGGCGCCGCACCACAGCGCGTAGCCCAGGCGCGCCGAAGCGCTGCACACGTTGGTGTGGCTGTTGTGGCCGTCGATGCCCCACGCCTGCAGCATGCGCGGCACGAAGTGATCGTCGCCCGGCCGCCCGACGTGGTACATGACCGCGTCGTGACGTCTGGCGTCGAACGCAGCGCGGATGCGCGACGCGATATCGTCGAGCGCGGACTCCCAGCTCACCGGCTCGAAGCGGCCGGAGCCGCGCGGTCCCGAACGCTTGAGCGGCTGCAGGATGCGCTCGGGGTCCTGGATCTGGTTCAGCGTGGCCGGACCCTTTGCGCAGGTGCGCCCACGGCTCCCGGGATGCACGGGGTTGCCCTCGAAGCGCGCGATGCTGCCGTCCGACTTGTCGACGAACGCCAGCAAACCGCAAGCGGACTCGCAGTTGAAGCAAATGGTCGGGATGCACTGCAAATGGCGCTCTCGACGTTCGGGCCAGGCGCGCGCGTCCAGCTCGGTCCAGTCGTCCCAATGCTCGGGCGGCGGCGCCACCGGCAGCTCCCACGGTGCGGTGCGCGGCGTGGCCGGCGACGCCGGGGGCGCGCCTTGCGGCGCGTGCGCCGGCGGTTGTTCAGGAAGGCGAGCTTCGCGACGCGGACGCATGCGTTCCTTTCAACTGATGGGCTGCGCCTGTCCGGCGCGCACCAGCAGATCTTCTTCCACGTAGAGACCGATCAACGCGAGCGCCGCGCCGATGGACCACACGAGCGGCGGCATGAACATCAAGAGCAGCACGACCGGCAGCGCCACACCCAGCACGAGCCCCACGACCACGTGCCGGCGACGGAACGGGCCGTGCGCGAGCAGGCGCGCGACGCGCGCATACTCGGCTTCGCGGCTGCGCGGCGCCAGGCGGGACTCCACCAGCGTCAGACCTCCGTGCACGACGAGCGCGACAAGGAGCAATCGCCGGAGCACGTCCACGGCGTCCAGCCCGAGCCCGATGAGCGGCGACACCAGCAACAAGAGCGCCGCTCCCCCGAGGAACGCCTGCGCGATCAGCTGCAGCCACAAACCGCGCTTCATCCACAACACGCGTCCGCGTGACTGCGCGAACAGCGACGCGGTGTAGCCAGCCGTCAGCGCCGCCGCCACGGCCGTGAGCGCGATGCCTGCGATCCGCCAGGGATCGCTTGCACTCGCAGCGTCTGCTTCGCGATCGCGTGCCAACGCCCAGACGAGCCACACCAACAACAGCGCGCCGTACGCGGTCAAGGCGAACGCCCCGCGCGCGATCCACGAGCTCCAGTTCGGGCGCGTCAAGATGGTGAAGAAGCGCTCGGGGCGCTTGAGATCCGCCACGAGCAGAGCGCCGGTGACCATCAGGAAGAAAAGCGCCAAACCAGGGATCCACCCCAGCGCATCGCCGGTGGGACCGCGCCCCGGGAGCGTGGACGGCAGCAGAAACGCACCCGCGAGGAAGGCGCCCGCCGCCAGAGATTTCGTGAACAGGTAGGCGCTCACCTTGCCGCCCCAAAGCGGCGGATGCTCGACGTCGTACACCGTGCGCGCCGCGCCGTTGCCGCGCGCCTTGCTCTCGTACAGCTCGAACTCCTGCGAGTCCATCTGAACGCCGGCGCGCTGGTTGGCCCACAGGAAGCCGCTTGCTTCGTTGGTCTGCAGCGGATCCAGACCCGACGGATCGGCCGCCTTGTAGTAGACGTTGGGTCCCGTGCCCGCTTCGGTCTTGCGCGCGGTGAGATCGCCCGCCGCCCGCATCTGCGCCACGCGGCTGTCGGGATCGTGAAAGTCACCCGGGATGATGGCCTCGGTGGGACAGATGATGGCGCACGCCGGCGCCAGTCCGCTCTCGGTGCGGTGCGCGCAGAAGTGGCACTTCTGCGCCGTACCGCTCGACTCGTGGATGTAGAGCGCGTCGTACGGACAGGCCTGCATGCAGCCCTTGCAGCCGATGCAGGCCTTGGGGTCGATGTCGACGATGCCGTCCGGCCTCTTGGCCAACGCCGTCACCGGGCAGATGGTCACGCACGGTGCGTCGGTGCATTGGTTGCAGCGCAGCACGGTGAAGTGACGACGCACCGACGGAAACGTTCCGGTCTCGGTGTACTTCACCCAGGTGCGGAAGCTTCCCAGGGGAACATCGTTCTCGGCTTTGCACGCCACGGTGCACGCATGGCAGCCGATGCACCGAGACTGGTCGATGACGAATCCCAGCTGCATGCACCCAACCGCTTCCGTTGCGCGGACACCTTGGACTGGATGCGCCGGATGGTATGCCAGCCAAGGCGCACCTGCAAGCCCGGGAAGCGGTTGCGGGTGAACGCCGGCTCGACTAGGGTCATGCGGATTCCGTGGACCGGATCGAAACGGTGAGGCCGATGAGCGAAGCACATACGAGGGCGAGAACACGGGTGCCGAAAGGAACGTGCGCGCTGTCGGTCGTTGTGTTCGCGATCCTGGCGCTTGCCGACGTCGCAACGTATGAGGCGCGCGCGCAAACCTTGGGGCTCGACGGTTGCTGGCTGGGAACGATGGGCGACGGTCCGTCAACGCGGCGTGTCGCCTTCGAGCTCATGCGTTCCGAGACCGGAGAGTGGAGCGGCACCGCGCATCTGTTCTCGAATAGCGTGCAGACGCACGCGATGTCCGAGCTCCGCGTCGACGGCAGCTCGTTCTCGTTCGGCATCGCGAACGTCGCCGGCGAGCCGCGTTTTCTGGGCTCGATGTCCGGCGCCACCGTGCGCGGGGCGTTTACACAGCACGGCAACGAGCGGCCCGTGCGCCTGCAGCGCGTCCCTGGCCCCGACGCCGACGGGCTCGCTGTCGTGGGCACCTGGTCCGGATCGTTGGAGCAGAACGGCACGCCGCTCATGCGGCTGGTTCTCGATGTCGTGCAGGTGGCCTGCGGACAGATCGCCGCCACGATGGACAGCCCGGATCAGGGTGCACGCGGCATGCCGGTCACGAGCCTCGCCGTGCGAGGCGACTCGCTGTTCTTCGGCATGACCTACCTGAACGGCGCGTACGTCGGACGCCTGCGCGGAACCGAGCGTGTCGAAGGAACCTGGACGCAGAACGGCGTGGCGATGACGCTCCATCTGGAGCGCTTCGAAGGCACGCTTCCCGAGCGCCGCCGCCCGCAGGAACCGGAGAAGCCGTACCCCTACGACGCGGAAGAGGTCACGTACGTCAACGTCGTCGACGGCGTCACGCTCGCCGGGACGCTGACCACGCCGCCCGGAGACGGCCCCTTCCCGGCGGTGCTGCTCTTGACCGGCTCGGGTGCGCAGGACCGCGACGAATCGCTTGCGGGTCATCGTCCGTTCCTCGTCCTCGCCGACCACCTGACGCGCGCCGGGATCGCCGTGCTGCGCGTCGACGATCGCGGCGTGGGCGGCTCGACGGGCTCGACGCTGGGCTCGACGCTCGAGGACAGCGCCGAGGACGCCCTGGCGAGCCTGGCGTTCCTGAAGTCGCACGCCAAGATCGACGCGAGGCATCTCGGTTTGGTCGGTCACAGCGAGGGCGGTTGGGTGGCACCGATCGTCGCCACGCGCTCGAACGACGTCGCCTTCCTCGTGCTGCTCGCGGGTCCCGCGGTGAGCGGTGAAGCGCTGCTCCTCGCGCAGAGCGTGCAGCTCAACCTTGCGGCCGGATCGAGCCGCGCGTTCGCGGAACGCGCCGCGCGCGTGGCGCAGCGCCTGTACGACATCCTGCGCCGCGAGCCGGACGACTCCAAGGCCGGCGCCGCGCTCGTCGAGTCCGCGCGCGCCGCGCGCGACGAGCTGCTCGCGGCGTCCACCTCGTCGACCGACACGCTGCTCACGAACCAGTGGGCCGACTCGTTCGGACAACAGACCGGCGTGCTGACGACGGCGTGGTTCCGCCACCTGCTGAACTTCGACCCGCGCGCCACGCTCGAGCGGGTGCGCGTGCCGGTGCTGGCGCTCTACGGCGCGCTCGACCTGCAGGTTCCCGCCAGCCAGAGCCAGCCCGAGCTCGAGCGCGCGCTCGCCGCTGCGAGAAACCCCGACGTCACCATTCACGTACTCGACAACCTGAACCATCTGTTCCAAACCGCGCGCACGGGTCGCATGGAGGAGTACGGAACGATCGAGGAAACGTTCGCGCCCACGGCGCTTTCGATCGTTTCGGAGTGGATCGTAGCGCGCACGCGCTGAACGGAGCGCGCTCGGCGATGCGTGGATGGCAGCGGCAGCGATGGGTCACGCTCGTGGCGCTCGGGCTCGCTTGGGCCGGCCTGGGGGCTTCGTGCGTGCTGCAGCGCGGCGAGCCGCAGCAGTGGCTCGAAGACTACGACGCCCTCAAGCTGCACATGAGCCAGGTGTACGCCAACCTCGAGTGGGCAGTGCAGAGCGGCCGCGTCGACACGTACGCGCTCGACCAGCGCACCCAAGCCGCGCTGCGCGAGACGTCGAGCCGGCGCAAGGCGCGCAAGACGATCGAGCAGTTCGTCGAGGCGTTCGGAGATCCGCACCTGCGTACCGAGCGCTGGGACCCGAGCGACGACGAGAAGCCATCACCCGAACATCCTGCTCCGCCCATCGCCTTGGACGTCGAAGCAAGCGAGGCCTGCAAGCGCATGGGCTTTCGTGGCGCCGATCACGATTTTCGCCTCGATCTGGACGCCCTCGAACGCTTCGAGAAGCTGCCGCGGCGCGCGGACAATCCGTTCCACGCCGGCGTCCTGCAGCTCGACGACGGACGCCGCATCGGCTTCGTGCGCATCGCTCAGTTCGGACCCGATCGCTACGAAGACGTCGCGCGCGGGCTCTGGGACGCGCACCGCAGCGCGCGCAGCGAGCCTTGCGACGAGGCCTGCCAGTGGGGCTTCTGGCGTCGCGTTTCGCAGGCGCTGCTCGACGCGCTCGACGCACGCGTGGGCGACCTGCGCGCCGCGCGCATCGATGCGCTCGCCGTCGACATCACCCGCAACGGCGGCGGCACCGACTGGGCCGGCATCGCGCCGCGCCTGCTCACCACGCAACCGCTGCGCTGCCCACCGTTCGGTTTCATCAAGCATGCGCACGCATCGCAGCGCCTGGAACGCCGACTCCAATCGGTGCGCGAGCGCTTGGACGATCCCGTGATCGGCGGCAAGCTCCGCCGCCTTCTCGAAATCGCAAGCGAGCGTTTGTCCGCGCGGATCGCCGAAGCCCAGCAGCCCTGCGACCGCCTGCGGTTGTTCCACGAGCCGGGCGCGCAGCTTGAGTGCTCGCAGCTCGTGTAGGTCACGGGCTGCGGGCTCGTGGACTATGTCGCACCGGGAGAGCTCGAAGACGCCGAGCTGGCGACGCTCCTGTACGCGCCGTTGCGCTGGCGCTACCGCGAGGGCGTGTGGGATGGACCGCTGTTCGTCGTCGTCGACCGTCACACCGCCTCGGCGTCGGAGCAGTTCGCGACGCTCTTGCAGGCGAACGGGGCCGCGCGCGTGGTCGGCGAGCGCACGACGGGCGCGGGATGCGGCTACGTGGACGGCGGCCACCCACTCGACCTGCCTCACGTCGGCCTTCGCGTGCACCTGCCGAACTGCGTGCGCTACCGCGCCGACGGACGCAACGAGCTCGAAGGCGTCGAGCCCGACATCAAGGTATGGACGCCGGACGACAAGGGGAAGGAACGCGCGCGCAAGCTGGCCCAGGTGCTGGCCGAACACTTGTAGCGCGTGATCTCGACGATCGTGGAGCTCAGCCGTCGGCGGTTGGGAGGTCGCGCGCGGGTCGAGACGGCACTTGCGAGGACACGCGCGTCGAAGCCGCGGCGCGCACCTCACGTCCCGCAGCCAGATCCTCGAGCATGCGCACGACGAGCGCCGTCCAGCCGGTCTGATGGCTGGCCCCCAGCCCTTCGCCCGTGTCACCGTGGAAGTACTCGTGGAACAGCACCAGGTCGCGCCAGTGCGGGTCCTCGGCGTAGCGCGCGTTCTTGCCGTGGCACGGACGCACGCCGTCGGCATCCGGGATGAAGATGCGCGTCAAGCGTCGTGCGATCTCGCCGGCGGCGTCGCGCAAGTTCATGCGTCGCGCCGAGCCCGTCGGCACCTCCACCTCGAAGCCATCGCCGTAGAAGTGCGCGTAGCGCTCCAATGCCTCGATGAGCAGGAAGTTCATCGGAAACCAGATGGGTCCGCGCCAGTTCGAGTTGCCGCCGAACAGGCCGGTGTCCGATTCGCCCGGCGTGTAGCGCACCTCGAGCGATGCGCCCCCGACCTCGACGCGGAAAGGATTGTCCGCGTGCACGCGGCTCAGCGAACGAATGCCGTAGGGTGAGAAGAACTCGTTCTCTTCGAAGACGTATCGCAAGACGCGACGCAGCCGCCGCGGCGACGGCACCGCAAGCAGCCGATGCCCGTGTTTGGAGCGCTCGGCGTAGGTCACGTGCGCGGCCAGATCGGCGCGGTTGCGCAGGAACCAACGCATGCGCTTCGAGAACTCCGGCAGGCGGTCGATGACGTCTTCCTCGAGGATCTCCACCGCGAACAGCGGCACCAGCCCCACGAGCGAGCGCACCCGCAATGGCACCACCCCGTGCGCGGTGTGCATGCGGTCGTAGTAGAAGCCGTCCTCGTCGTCCCACAGGCCGTCGCCGCCGACGCGGTTCATCGCGTCGACGATGGCCACGTAGTGCTCGAAGAACTTCGAAGCGACACCCTCGTACGCCGGATCGTCACGCGCCAGCTCGAGCGCCATCGACAGCATGGTGCCGCAGGAGAACGCCATCCACGCCGTCGCATCGGCCTGATCCAGATAGCTGCCGTCGGGCAGCTGCTGCGAGCGATCGAACACGCCGATGTTGTCCAGCCCGAGGAAGCCGCCGGAGAACACGTGGTTGCCGTCGTGGTCCTTGCGGTTCACCCACCAGGTGAAGTTCAACAACAGCTTGTGGAACACCTGGGCCAGGAACTTGCGATCGCGCTCGCCGCGACGCGCGCACATCTTGTAGATGCGCCATGCAGCCCACGCGTGCACCGGCGGGTTGGTGTCGCCGAAATCGAACTCGTAGGCCGGGATCTGTCCGTTCGAGTGCATGTACCACTCGCGCAGCAGCAGCAGCAGCTGGTGCTTGGCGAAATCCGGATCGACGCGCGCAAAGGCCACGCTGTGGAACGCCAGATCCCATGCCGCGAACCACGGGTACTCCCAGGTGTCCGGCATCGACAGCACGTCGCGGCAGTGCACGTGCCGCCAGTCGTGGTTGCGCCCGGACTTGCGTTCCGGAGGCGGCGACGGTTGCGCCGGGTCGCCGTCCAGCCACTCGCGCACGACGTAGTGGTAGGACTGCTTGGACCACAGCAACCCCGCGTAGGCCTGGCGTGCGACCACGCGTTCGTCCACCGACAGCGTTGCCGGCAGGATCGCTTCGTAGAACGATTGCGTCTCCTGGATGCGTTGGTCGAAGACGCGCTCGAAGTCGCTCCCCACGCCATCGGCAGGCGCCTCGGACTCGTCGACGAGCCGCAGCCGCCAGGTGACGCGCGCACCGGCCGGCACCACGGTGCGGAAGCGCGCCGCGGCCTTCGTTCCCACCGCGTCGGGGTTCACGGCTCCCGGATCGCGCTCGATCACGTAGCGGTGGAAGCCGTCCTTGACGTACGGCGAGACCAGCGGCGACCCGAACAGCCGGCGGGCGTTGGTCTCGTTCTCCGTGAACAACAGCTCGGCCTTGGCGCCTTCGTCGAGACACAGGAGAAGCGTGCCCAGCTCGGCGTGGCGCGCTCGCAGGCGATCGGACGCCGCGCGCTCCAAACGCGGCTTGGGTGGGTAGCTCTCGCCGGCGCGTCCCCAGGCCCAGGTGTTGCGGAACCAAAGCGTCGGCAACATTTGTATCGGCGCCGACTCGCCGGCGTGGTTGTGCACCGTGATGCGGATGAGGATGTCGCGCGGCGAAGCCTTGGCGTACTCGGCGTAGACGTCGAAGTAGCGCTCGTCTTCGAACACACCGGTGTCCAGCAGCTCGTACTCGGGTTGATCGCGGCCGCGGCGCGCGTTCTCCTCGATCAGCGCGTCATAGGGAAAGGGCGCCTGCGGGTAGCGGTAGAGCGCTTTCAAGTACGAGGACGTCGGCGTGGCGCGCTCGCAGGCGATCGGACGCCGCGCGC
>JBFJHN010000038.1:0-9670 GCA_041613275.1 Candidatus Krumholzibacteriia bacterium
GACGGCATCGCGCCATCATAAACGCCCGGGGCGTGAAACGCCTCGTGCACCTCGCCCGGTGGTGTTCCCGCAAGTGCTTGTCACGGCGGGTGTCAGCCGCTATTACCAACGAGGCCCGCAGCAGGCGGGCCGCACGAGCGCTCCCGGGCGCTCAAGCGCCTCGGCGGGACTGCGTCCAGACGAAAGGCCGCTCGGTCCATGACGCTCGTGTGGCTCACACTCCAGCTCATCGCGTCGACGGCGGTCATCCTCTTCGCCGCCAACAAGCTGACGCGTTCCGCCGACGTCATCGCCGAGAAGACCGGTCTCGGGCGTTCCTTCGTCGGCGTGCTCATGCTGGCCACCGCGACATCGCTGCCCGAGATGGGAACCGGCGTCAGCGCCGTGCTCCTCGACGAAATCGACATCGCCATGGGTGCCGCGTTCGGCAGCAACTTGTTCAACCTGGTGATCCTCGTCTTCCTGGACTTCCATTGGCGCAAGGGCCCGCTCCTCGGCGCGGTCAGCCGCACGTCGTCGCTCGTGGCCGTGCTGGGAATCGTCATCATCTCCATGTGCTCGATCGCCGTTCTCATGCCGCGCACCGTCACCTGGGGCAACACCTGGATCCTGAGCCCCATGTCGTTCGTGATTCTGGCGGTCTTCCTTCTGTCGATGTACGCCATCTATCGTTCCAGTCAAGACGCGCCCCCGGCCCCCGCCGCGGTGCGGCACCCGGGTGTCGTGGACATGACGCTCGCGCGCGCCGGCTGGACCTACGGCATTGCAGCGCTGCTCGTCATCGCCGGATCCGTATGGCTGGCGCGCACGGGCGACGGGTTCGTCAAACAAGTGGGGCTCGAGGCGAGCTTCGTCGGCACGCAGTTCCTCGCGCTGTGTACGTCGCTTCCGGAGGTGGCGACGTCGTTCGCGGCGCTGCGGATGAACGCGCCGGAGCTGGCCGTCACCAACGTTCTGGGCAGCAACCTGTTCAACATGGGTTTCGTGATCGTCTTGAACGACGCCGCGTTCACCGGCGGCTCGATCTGGCCACGCGTGTCCCCCATCCACGCGTTCACCGGTGCGGTGGGCGTGGTCATGACCGCCGTCGTCGTTCTGGGACTCCGCAGGCCCACCACCACCACGCGACGCGTCGGCACCTTCGAGGCGGTCGCTCTTCTCGCCCTCTACCTCGGCGCCAGCATCGTCGTGTATCGTGCGGGTTGATCCGTACCGGCCCTCTGCATCGAGTGGATGCGCACGAGGCGTCGCCACCAGAACCAGCAAGACATGACGGCACGACGCTCGACGAGCTACGCACGCATCTATGCCACGGTGAAACGTGTTCCGAAGGGGCGCGTGGCCACCTACGGGCAGATCGCGGCGGAGGCCGGCCTCGGACGGCACGCGCGCCAGGTGGGCTATGCACTGCACGCGCTCCCCGACGGCAGCAGCGTGCCTTGGCATCGTGTGCTCAACGCGCGCGGCGAAGTCAGCCCGCGCGCCGAGCCCGGCTGGGAGCACGTCCAACGCATGCTTCTGGAAGGCGAAGGGGTGCGCTTCGACACGGCCGGTCGCGTGTCGCTGCGCCAACACCAGTGGCGTCCGCGAGCGCGCCGAACGCGTTAGCCGGAGCGCTTCGGCTTGGCACCCCACTGGGCCAGGAAGTTCTCTTCCGCTTCCGCGGTGCCGATCATCAAGATATCTGCGCCTGCGGGCAGCATCTCGTCCGGTCCCGGAATCACCTGCGTGCCGTTGTTCGAACGGATGCCCACCACGGTGCAACCCGTGCGTTCGCGGATCCGCGACTCCCCGATGGTCTTGCCGGCCAGCTCCGCGGGCACCTCCACGCGGAAGAGGTCGAGACCTTCGGCGACCGTGACGATCTTGTGGCGCTGCAGGAAGTTCATGATCGCGCTCGCGCCGGTTCCCGAATACGACATGACGATGTCGGCACCGGCGCGGTGCAGCGTCGAGACGTTGTGCTCCAGCGTCGCACGGCTGACCACCTGGATCTCCGGGCGCAAGCTGCGACAGTACAGCGTGAGGTAGATGTTCACGTCGTCGTCGTGCGTCGTAATGACCACGGCAGGGGCATCGTCGATCCCCGCCTTCTTGAGCACCTCGAGCTCGGCGGCATTCCCGACGACCGTTCTCTCCGGATCCTGAACGCGTTCGGCAAGACGCTCGACGATGCGGAAATCCACTTCGCGCGCAGCGAGCGCGCGCGCCGTGGCCCGCCCGACGCGCCCCCCACCGAGGATCACGACCGGCGCGCCCGACACGTTGTAGATGCAGAAGAGCTCGTTGTACTTGTGGAGGGCCTCGGCGCTTCCGGCAATGACCAGGATCGTGTTCTCCTCGATGCAGGTATCCGGATCCGCCGTCCTGAAACGCCCACGGTCCCAGACCCCGACCACCGAAGCGCCCGTGTGCTCGCGCAGATTGCTTTCGCGCAGCGTTCGCCCCACCAGCGGAGTGCGGTGCGCGTTGGCCTCGGCGATCAGGAGCTTGTCAAAGCGTCCGATGAGGTGCGAGAGCGCGTCGCCTCCCAGCGTCCGACGTGCGAAGGCCTGCCCCATCGTTTCTTCGAGACGCAGGACGTGGGTCGCACCCGCGTGCATCAAGATGTCCACCGACGCTTCGTCCTGTGCGGTGACGATGACCGGCACGTCCTTGGAGAACGAGCGCACCGTGAAACCGACGTTCGTGTTCTCGAAGTCGTTCCCGGTGGCGACCACGAGCGCGGCACGCTCGACTCCGGCATTCTTCCATGTGTCCGGCTCATCGATCCCCCCGACGACGACGCTCACGTCCTCGTCGTGGAGTCGAAGCGCCTCATCGATGTCCGCCACCAAGAGCGCGTAGCGGATGGAGTACTGATTGAGCCGGCGGATGAGCGCCGACGTGACGGCGTCGTGGTGCGTCAGCAGAACGTGATCGGTGAAGTGCGCTGGGAGCACCCGAGGCGCACGTGCCGCCGCCTGCGCCTCCATCCACGGCTGGTAGAAGAACTCGATGAAGGTGAACGGAAGAAGCACCAGGAGGAACACGACACCCGAAGCCAGGACGAACACGGAGAAGGCGCGACCGAGGTCGGTGTGAAACGTGATGTCGCCGAAGCCGAGCGTCGACATGACGGTCAGCGTCCAATAGACACCGGTGAACCAGGTGTGGTCCTGCCCCTCGCGCAGCATGAGCACGTGGAACAGCACCGAGTAGACGAGGATCATGGCGGCCAGCGTCGCCAGGAATCGCACCAGGATGCGCAGGTTGCGGCGGCTGCGGCCGCTGCGCAGCCGGGTCGATACGGCCAGGAACGTCTTGAACATGGATTTCCGCTCGCGTCTCGAGTTGCAGACTCGAAGCCCACGGCTGCGGCGCGATGCGTGTTGCACCGCACCCGCGCTGCGATCAGCGCATGGGCAAGTTCACGACTTCAGCACGTTGTGCGCGGGATTCCGTCACGATGTCGAGCGACGTACCGGGCTCTGCGTGTTTGCTCCGCACGTAGGCCAGCGCCACGACGCAGCCGAGGCGCGGCGAAAAGCGCGCGCTGGTGATGATGCCCACGTCCTGGTCTTTCACCCGCAGCGCGCACCGCTCGGGTGGAATCGTATCGCCTTCGATGCGCAGGCCGCGCAGGTGGCGATTCACGTGTCCCAGGTGGTGCAGACGCGCGATCGTCTCCTGGCCCAGGTAGCAGCCCTTGGTGTGGTTCAGCCAGCCGTCCTCCAGTCCGGCCTCCTGTGGCAGCCGATCGGGCGTGATCTCGCGGCCGCTCGACGGAATCCCGCATTCGATGCGTCGCAGGTCGAGAGCCGCGAATCCGACGGGTCGCGCGCCGGCGGCGCGCAGCGCGTCCCACGCCGCGCCCGCAGCGTCCCGCGGCACGAAAACGTCGTAGCCACCGTCGCCGCTGTGATCGCTGCGCACGATGCGCGCCGGGGTCGCCGCTACGGTCGCTTCGGCATGCGCATGCAGCGTTTTGAGGCGGCCCATCTCGGCGCCGGCAGCGGCGACGACATCGCGGGCCTCGGGACCGTGCACCGAGAGCAGCGTCCAGTTAGCGCTTGCATCCTCGAGCTGCACGTCCGAGATCAAGATGCGCTTGCGCAGAGCGTCCACGAGCGCCACGCGCGGTGCGGGGTGTACATCGCACCAGAAGCCGTCCTCGACCCGGAGCACACGCAAGGCGGCTTCCATCTTGCCCTGCAGGCTCACCTTGAGCGCGTGACATCCCGTCCCGGCCCGCAGAACCGCCACGTCGTTCGTGACCATGTTGTTGAGGAACTTGACGGCATCGGCACCGCGCAGCGTGAACACGGCCTGGAACGACAGGTCCAACAAGGCCGCGCTCTGGCGCAGCGCATCGTACTCGCCGGGCACGTCACCGAACGATTCGGGCACGGCGACGCCCTCGATCTCGATCAGCTGCGCCCCCGCCTCGGCGTGGCGCGATTGCATGGCCGTCTGCGTGGACATGAATCACCCGCGGAAACGATACCCCAATTTGGGCACGGTTTCGATGAACTCCGCACCCACCTTGTGACGCAGCTTGGCGATGTGGTTGTCGACCGTGCGCGTCTCCGGGAAGTTGCCCGGCTTGTAGCCCCAGACCTCCTGCAGCATCTGCTCGCGCGAGACGATCTCGCCGCGATGCTGAACCAGCAGGTGGAGGATCTCGAACTCCTTGAGCGCCAGCGTGACCGGCTCTTCCTTGCGCGTGACCACGTGCTGCTCGAAGTCGACCTCGACGTCGCCGAAGCGGAACGTGGCCTCATGATCGGGCCGCTGGTTCGTACGCTGCAGCACCGCGCGCACGCGCGCCAGAAGCTCCTGGATACTGAAGGGCTTGGTGACGTAGTCGTCCGCGCCCAGGGAGAATCCCTCCAGCTTGTCGCTCTCCAGGCTTTTCGACGTCAACAGGATGACCGGCGTCTTCACCTTGCGGTCACGCAGCTCGCGCAGCATGTCGAAGCCGTTCAGCTCCGGCAACATGACGTCGAGCACGATGAGATCGGCGGTCCCCGTCAGCGCCTTCTGCAACCCATCACGGCCGCTGGTGGCGCTCTGCGTGCGGTAGCCCTCGTACTCGAGGTTGTGCTGCAAGCCATGCAACATGTCTTCCTCGTCTTCCACGACGAGAATGAGCGGTTTCGATTCGACCATGAGTGCCCTTTCGACGCGTGCCCTTGGTCGCAGCCCTTCGTAACGATTTTCGATCACGTCAGCGCCGGACTCTCGGGCGGGTGCTCGCGCACGGGCAGCCGGATGGAAAAGCGGCTGCCGACGCCCGGACGGCTGTCCACCTCGATGTCGCCTCCGTGCGCTTCGACGACGTGCTTGACCACCGCCAGGCCCAGACCCGAGCCCTTCACATCGTGTTCGAGACCTTTCTCGATGCGGTAGAAGGCTTCGAACACCTTCTTCTGCTCCGCCGGCGGAATGCCCATCCCGCGGTCGCGCACCGAGATGCGAACGAAGCCCGTTCCATTCTGGCGCGACCTGCCACCGGATGCGCCGTTCTCGTGCGCCACGCGAATCTCGATCTCCTTGCGCTCGCGCGAATACTTCACGCCGTTGTCGACGAGGTTCAGCACCGCCTGGCTCAGCGCGTCTCGGTCCACCCAAACCGGAGGCACGTCGGTGGCGATCTCGGTGCGAAGATCGAAGCCCTTGTTGCGCAGCTGGAAGCCGTAGGCGTCGACCACCTCGCGCACGACTTCGCCCACCGACGTCTTCACGTAGGTGTAGCGCTTGCGGCCCTGCTCGATGCGCGAAAAGTCCAAGATGTTGTTGATCAGGTGCGTGAGGCGCACGCTCTCCTTGTTGATGATCCCGAGGAACTTCTTCTCCTGGTCGCGGTCGCGCACGCGGCGTTGCTGCAGCGTTTCGGTGTACAAACGGATCGCTGCAAGCGGCGTCTTCAGCTCGTGTGTGATGTTCGACACGAAGTGCGACTTCAAGTTGGACAGCTCCATCTGACGCAGCATGAAACGCATCGACAAGAGAATGCCCAGAACCGCCGTCGTGCCCATGAGAAGCAACAGGAGTGTGTTCGAAAGCCAGATGTTGCGCTGGTAGCGCGGGCCCTTCGGGTTGTTGTAGACCAAGCGCACGCTCCAGCCCGGCAGCACATCCCACAGCTCGGCCTCGGAGAGGTAGTCGGCCGTCTTCGGCGTGAACGACTCGCCCGGCCGCCGATGCACGTAGACCAGCTCGTCGCGATGATCGTGCACCACGAACGTGAGATCGCGACCGAAGCCCGGCGAGAAACGACCTTCGGCCGCCTCGATGGCTTCCTCGAGCACCGAGGCCAGGAACTTCTCGCGCACGAAAGGCAGCTTCAGGAAGAAGCCGGCGACACCGTAAGTTTCACCGTTGGCGCCGAACAAACCGAACGCCGTCATGTGCCACGGCGAGCCGAAGTCCTCGGCGCGGAAGAAGTGCGAGTCGCTCGATCCCAGCAGGTGCGCGTAGGTCTCTCCATCGAGAACGCGCAGCAGCACGTCCTCGGCATGCTCGCGCGCGAGGTTCAAGAGGCTACCCATCGTCGGATCGATGGTAGGAACCGCCGTTGCCTGGCGCACCACACCGGATCCCGAGCCCTCGTCGGGTTCGTCGGCGAAGACCACCGTACGGTCCGGTCGCATGAGGAACGCATGGTCGATCATCGGATAGGTGTCCTGGATCCGGCGCAGCTCTGGACCGGCGTCGAACGCCTGCAGCAGCGCGGCCATGCGATAGTGCATGTGCACCTCGCGTTCGCGCGCGCGGATGAGGTCCTGCACCTCGGACACCGCGTAGTCCACCGAGAAGCGCGCGTACTCGTTGAGGATGCGGCTCTGGAAGCCGAACATCTCGCGCTGCAGCTGCACGCTCAGGCCGGCCAGGAACACCGTCGGCAGCAGGATGCCCAGCGTGGCCAGGAGGAGATAGCGCTTGCGGGTGAACTGGAAGATGCGCATGCACGCTCCGGGATGATCATCGAGGGTCATCCGGCTCGGCGCTCGCGGCCGTGCCTCTGCGCCAAGTGTAGCGCTTTCCGGGAGGTGGACCGGAGACGGCGTCCGGCGGCGGCGCGGCCCTGGGCCGAGCCCGCGAGGCGCGAGGCATAGGAGGATCCACCCGCTAGAGCGGCAGATTCTGTCCGGACAGGAGCATCGTGTGCAGAGCGCTCACGAGATCGGCGTTGCTGGACGTGTACATCAGCAGCACGCCATCCGGCAGTCGGGACGTACCCACCTCGATCTCGGCGAAAGCGCGGACGTTGGCGCGACACGGCGCGCACAGCGGGACGCGTTCGCCTTCGCGCAAGAGCTCGAGAATATGGTGTCGGGCCACGGAAACCGTCCACAGCAGCTGCTGCACCTGTGGATCCTGCGACGTGGCGCGCAGAACGACACCGTTCTCGACGATGCGGCTCTCAAATGCCACGTGCTCGGGGTCCAGGCTCGTGCGTGCGTAGTCCCATACGCGGCACGCAGTGCACGATTCGCCGCCGTCGGTCGCCAGGCAGCGCGGTGACTCGCAGATCGACTCGGACTCCGAGACCCGCTGCCGGGATTCGGGCGCCTCGCTCGACGGCACGGGCTCGATGGCGGCACCCCAAGCCGCGGCCGCACTCAACCACAACCACGCAAACACCCCGACCCATCGCGCGCGGCTCCCGTTCTTGTGTGTGTTCGCCACCATCTCCCCGTCAGCCTCCATCCTCGCCCGCTTCGTTCCCGTCCCAACAAACGCGCGCTCGCAGCGATTCCTCCAGCGACGCCGGGCCTCCGTGTCCCCGCGCGTGCCCCTTTCGACGCTCCGAGCCGGCGCAAGGTTGCAGCTTTCATCAATGAAGCGACCGGCCGCGACTGTGTAAGTAACGATTTTGTAATATCCTCGGCTGGGCCGCCGGGCGCGCTCGCGGTCGGGACCCTCAGCGCTCGACGGCGACGATCCGGCCGCTTGCAGGGGCGACGTACGCGGTGACGCTTCGGCTCCAGCCGCGCCCGCGATCGACCTGAAGCTCGACGGCGAGGAACGGGAGCTCAGACGAGGTGCGTTCCGCAGAGGCGTCGACGGACTGCGACGCGAGCTCGACCCAACTCGACCAATTCGGAACGTTGCGCTGCGAGTCGCACGCTCCAAAACGGGCACGATAACGCGTGGGGCTCGTGTAGATCCGGCGCTCCATCCCGAGATCCCTGAACTGCACGGATCCGGCTTGGAACGAGAAATACTCCAGCGGTGCGATGCGGTCGAAGAACGTCCGCCCGATGATATCCCGGCGTTTCGCGAGCACATCGAAGACGTAGTCCGCAGCACGCGGATCGCGGTAGTGCCCCTCCGCCACGATCGCGCGGAGATGCTCGTCCGTGAACGCGGTGACGATCTTTGCGGCCCAATACGCGTCGCGATCGGTCATGTTGACGAATGCCGCATTGCGGAAGTTCGACCGGAAACCCCGTGGATCGAAATGCTCGGCGCTGAAGTATCCGACTTCGTCCAACCCCTCGGGACGGCGCATCTTGCGCCAGTCGGCCTCGTGCAAGCCCAGCGTCGCCACACGTCCGACGACGGCGGACGGCGCCAGAATGTACTCGTGCGTCTCGCGCGCGACCGGTCCGAAGACACCCGTTCCCAGCGTGCTCGCGAGGTCGATCAAATGATGGCGCACGAACCGGCGCCCCTCCTCTTCGACCTGAACATCGAGCGTGTTGTGTTGCTTGGTATCGAAATGTGAGACCCAGGCGGCGAAGACACGAAGGCCTCGGAGCTCGCGACGATCCTCGTGACGCACGCGGTCGTTGGGGTCGTCACGCCGCTTCCCGCGATAGTCGAACGGGCCGATCGGGCGCCCCTCGAGGAACCGGCTCGCGAGCGCGCGGTAGCGCCCATCGGCCTGAACATCGACACGGGCCAGAAGGGAATCGAGATCGGTTACGGTCATGAACCGCGCCTTGTTGTTCACCTTGATGATCACCGAGTCGCCCAGTGCGAGCTGATCTCTCCGGAACCAGAACACGTTGTCGTCGGGAACGTTGTAGCCGGCTGCGTGAAAGAGGCGCGCGGCAATCGCGCCTGCTGCCGTGGTCGTGCCTTGGAATCCGCGCGGATCGAACTTCACGATGAAATGATCGCCGTTGGCATCGCGAATCGTGAAACCCACCGAGAAGCCCTCTCGCTTGGCCGCCACCACGGTCCATGGGGCGCCTCCTTGCGGACCGCGTCCGGGCCCGCGCCCACGTGCCGCCTCATCGGGCGTCATGGGAAACAAGCCAAGCCTGTTGGTGAACCAACTGTTGTTCGGGACTTCGTCCAGCGCGTTTACGTTCGCGGCCGGCAGCACGTGATCCCCGTCCCCGAAGATCGCATCGAGGTGCCGAATCAAGCGTGGAGGATAGCCCGCCTTCCCCAACGGTTCGGATACGATCATTCCGAAGTAGTCCTTGATCACATTGGGGTCCCGCACCCGCAGCCGCGGAGTGTCGCGCATGTCGTCGTCGTACCATGCCACCGGTGCATCCACGAGCGGCTGTTGCGCCATGGCGACGACCGGCGCGCACAACACGGCCAGAAGCGCGCACCGTGTCCGGCGCGCGGTGCGCCCGACGATGGCGCTCAGCACGGCGTCAAGGTTTCGCACCATCGAAGAACCCACCTCGCGTGACCTGAAAGACCTGATCGGCGCTCAGAC
>JBFJHN010000039.1:0-9589 GCA_041613275.1 Candidatus Krumholzibacteriia bacterium
GAGTCTCAATTGCAGACGCCTCGCCCTCCCGGCGGAGACCGACGACGTGCCCAGAACCAAGACCACACGCGAGGACCCGGCGACGCAGAGCGCCGAACAGCGCCTCCGCGAGCACCTACGCTCGCGCAACCTGCGCGTCACGCCCGAGCGCCTCGTCGTCCTGGACGGCGTGCTGAGCCAGGACGGGCACTTCGATGCCGAGCAGCTTCTTGCGCATCTGCGGCGTCAGAAGAAGAGCGTCAGCCGCGCCACGTTGTACCGCACGCTGGACCACCTCGCCGAAGCCGGCCTCATCTACAAGCACCACTTCGATGAGGGGCACGCGCTGTTCGAGCACGTGCATGGTCGCGCACACCATGATCACATGGTGTGCGACCGCTGCGGCACGGTCATCGAGTTCGTGAGCGAGGAGATCGAAGCGCTGCAGGACCAGATCTGCCGACAGCACGGTTTTCGCGAGCTCAGACACGTACACCAGCTCTTCGGAGTCTGCCGCGACTGCCAGGCGACCGAGGCACGCAAGAAGAAGCGCACTGAGACCGTCGTGCCCGCGCCGACGCGTCGATGAGGACCGACATGAGCACGGTTTTGCAGCAACCCGACGCGCAGCGTGAGCCCAACGCGCTCGAAGCGCACCCGCACGTGCTCCTCGTGGGCAACCCCAACGTGGGCAAGAGCGTGCTGTTCGGCGCGCTGACCCGACGCTACGTCACCGTGTCCAACTACCCCGGTACGACGGTGACGATCACACGCGGCAAAGCCGAGCTGGACGACCAAAGCGTCGAAGTCGTCGACACGCCCGGCGTCAACAGCCTGCTTCCCATGTCCGAGGATGAAGAGGTCACACGCAACATCCTGCTGCGCGAGCAACCTGGCGCCGTGCTGCAAGTGGCCGACGCCAAGAACCTGCGTCGGGCGCTCATCCTTTGCTCGCAGCTGGCCGAGATGGGCCTGCCCTTCACGTTGGATCTCAACATGATGGACGAAGCGCGCGACCTGGGCGTGCGTGTCGACAGCGAGCGTCTCGAGGAACGCCTGGGCGTCGCGGTGGTCGACACGGTTGCCGTGCGCCGCAAGGGGTTCGAGGCACTGCGCGCCTCGCTTGCGAAGCAACGCAGGTCGTCGTTCGTCGTGCAGTTCCCGCCAGCCATCGAGGACGCCATCGCCGAGATGGAGCCTGCGCTGCCGCAAACCCATGTGAGCCGCCGCAGCCTCGCAATCATGCTGCTGGCCGGCGACACGACGCTTCGGCCGTGGCTGCGCGAGCGCATCGGCGAGGCCGCCATGCAGGCGCTGGAAGCCGTGCGCCGCACCACCGAGACGCGTTTGCGCGAGCCGCTCGCGGGACTGTTGCACCGCCATCGCATGGCCGCCATCGACGCGCTGGTGCGCGAGGTGGAAACGCGTCCCCCGCGCCGCGTGGGCTCGTTCCTCGAAACACTCGGCACGTGGAGCATGCACCCGCTGTGGGGCGTCCCCGTTCTGCTGGCCGTGCTCTGGGGCATGTACCAGTTCGTCGGCGTGTTCGGCGCTGGAATGCTGGTCGACATCCTCGAGTCCAAGTTCTTCGGCGAGTACGTTTCACCGTGGGCCATGCGCGCGGCGGACTTCGCCTTCCGCTTCCCGCACGAGCATCTCGTCGAAGAAGGCGTCATGCTTCCGGAGTACACGCATCCTGCGCTCGGGACCGGTCCGGAAGCGCTGCGCTTCTTCCACGATCTATTGGTGGGCCCTTACGGTCAGATCACGATGGCGCTGTCGTACGCCATCGCTCTCATCCTGCCCATCGTGGCCACGTTCTTCATCGCCTTCGGCATCCTCGAGGACTCGGGCTATCTGCCGCGTCTGGCGGTCATGGTCAACCGCCTGTTCAAGACGATGGGTCTGAACGGCAAGGCCGTGCTACCGATGGTGCTGGGGCTCGGCTGCGACACCATGGCGACGCTGACGACGCGCATTCTCGAGACGCGCAAGGAGCGCATCCTGGTCACGTTGCTGCTCGCCCTCGGCGTGCCGTGCTCGGCGCAGCTGGGCGTCATCCTGGGCATGATGCGTTCGCTGTCGCTCGCCGCCACGGTCGTGTGGGCCGGGAGCATCCTGCTGACGCTGTTCGTCGTCGGCTGGGCGGCGTCGAAGCTGGTGCCCGGCCAGAGCTCGGACTTCGTGCTGGAGCTGCCGCCCATTCGGCGTCCGCAGATCGGCAACCTCGTCGTCAAGACGCTCGCCCGCATCGAGTGGTATCTGCGCGAGGCGGCACCGCTGTTCCTGCTCGGCACGCTCATGCTGTTCGTCTTCGACCGCATTCGCCTGCTGGCGCTCATCGAGGACGTCGCGTCGCCGCTGGTCGTCGGCATCCTGGGTCTGCCGTCGCAGGCCGCCGAGGCGTTCCTCGTTGGTTTTCTGCGGCGCGACTACGGCGCCGCGGGGCTCTACGACATGGCGCGCGAGGGGCAGCTGGACGCCGTGCAGCTCGTCGTCTCGATGGTGACGATCACGCTGTTCGTGCCGTGCATCGCCAACTTCCTGATCATGATCAAGGAACGCGGCGCGAGAACGGCGCTGGCCATGGTGGCCTTCATCGTGCCCTTCGCTCTGCTCGTGGGCGGAGCGCTCAACCTGAGCCTGCGGGCGCTGGGGGTGACGTTCTGATGCGCGTTCCTCAGACGAACACCAGCCCGTGTCCCATCTGCGGCGGCGTCATGCGCGACGAAATCGGCAGCTGCGGGGCTTGCCCGATGAACCGCGGCTGCACCATGCTGTGCTGCGAGAACTGCGGCTACTCGACGGTTGCGGGACAGTCCGCCACCGTGAACTTCTTCAAGCGACTCTTCGGTCGACGTCACAAGGATCAACGTGCATCCGGAATTTCAGGCCCAGCCACAGGACGAGATCCTCGAGCAAATCTGGTCTAGGCGCGAAGAGGGCGATCAGACGCTCGCGGGCTTGGTGGAGAACGCCGACGAGGCGAACGCGCCGCAGCTGGTGGACAAGCTGGGCTCCGAGGGCTTCCTGAGCGTCGACGACGGCGTCGTCACCTTGACCGACAAGGGTGAGTCACGCGCCCGCATGATCATCCGTGGGCACCGGCTGGCCAAGCGTCTGCTGTATGACGTCCTCGACCTGCCCGCCGAGGAAACCGAAAAGACCGCGTGTCTCATGGAGCACGTGTTGGGAACGACCGCCGCAGACGCCGTGTGCGCGTTCCTCGGTCACCCGCCGCGCTGTCCCGAGGGGCGTGACATCCCGCCGGGCGTGTGCTGCAACGGGCGCGAGGCGCAGCGGCTTCGGCCGCTCATCGTGCCGCTGGACGAGCTGCAGCGCGGCACGTCGGGGCGCATCGTCTTCATGACGCCGCGCTACCAGAAGCGCTTCGATCGCCTGGGTTCTTTCGGCGTGGTTCCGGGCAGCACGGTGCACCTGCGTCAGACGCAGCCCTCCGTCGTCATCGACATCGAGGGCACGAGCCTGGCTTTGGATCGCGACGTCGCGGGCGAAATCTACGTGCGTCGCGAGTCGTAACCTCGCGCGCGCGGTCGCGGTGTGAACGACGGAGAAATCGTGTTCTACGTCGCCAAGCTCCTTCAGGGCCTCGGGCTCTTCCTCACGCTCGACGCGTTGTACATCGGCATCCGTTACGACGACATGCAGACCGAGGTGCTGTTGCTCGTGGTCGGCATGCTGGTCTTCTTCGGCGGGCGCCGGTTGGAGCGACGCGCTTCCTCCTAACCTCCGCAGGGCACTCCGGCCGGGCTCACGAAGCCTGCGCCATGTGCACCACACGTTGCGGGAACGGAATCTCGATGCCCTCCGCGTCTAACGCTTCCTTGATGGCACGGGTCATGTCGAACTTCACGCCCCAGTAGTCCTGCCGATTCACCCACACGCGCACCTTCATGTTCACGCTCGAGTCGGCGAGCTCGTCGACCACGATCAACGGCGCCGGATCCGGTAGCAGCCGCGACTCGGCGGCCACGACGCGCTCCAGCGTCGTCTTGGCCTTCTCGATCGACGAGCTGTACGAGATCCCAACGGGCAGGTCCATGCGCCGCGTGTCGAAGCCGGCGAAATTGTGGATCGTGTCGCCGAAGACCTTGCTGTTGGGAATGATGATCTTCACGTTGTCGGGCGTCGCCATCGTGGTCGTGAAAAGCTCGATGTGCTTGACCGTGCCGGAAACGCCTCCGGCGGTGACGTAGTCTCCCACCTTGAAGGGCCGGAACAGCAGCAGCATCACGCCCGAGGCGAAGTTGGAGAGCGAGCCTTGGAGCGCGAAGCCCACCGCGAAGCTGGCCGCACCGAGAACGGCCACGAACGAAGCCACCTCGACACCAAAGTTGGACAATGTGGCAATGATCGTGAACACGATCACCAGCGCGTAGACCAAGCTCGAGGTGAAGCCGATCAGGCTCGGATCCACGTTGCGCCGCTGCAGCAGACGTTGCACGGCCTTGCGGATCAGCCCCGCGGCGATGCGCCCGACGATGAGGACGACGATCGCACCCACGACACGCAGGCCGTAGGTGGTTGTGAAATCGATGAGCTGGTTGGTGACGTTCTCCATCTGCATACCGCTTCCTCCGTGCGGCTACACGCGCCGCCTGTGGTGAGGCGGCGCGCAGGTGGTCCGTTGTCGAGTGACTTGAACGTGTCGTGGGCCGTGATCAGCCGCCATCGTCCTCGGTGCCGTCATCGCCCGTGGCATCGATCTCAGGATACATCGATACCTGAACGAAGTTATCGGTACGCAGATACCGGCGAGCCGCGTCGCGAATCTGCTTGGAGTCGAGCGCGTTCGGGAACTTTTCGTAATCGAGGATCTCGTGCAGATCACGATCGTTCGACACGCGGAACTGGATCTGGCCCATCCAGAATGAGTTCTGGCGCAAGCCTTCCTCGTAGTTGTTGCGCTGAATCTCGGCGATTTTCGTGATGATCTCGTCGTCGACACCGTTCTTGCGCAGCTCCTCGATCACCTCGAACACTTGGCCGCTCAGCTCTTCCAAGCGTTCGGGGTCACAGCCGAAGCCGATTTGCACGCGGTACTCGGGGCGAGGATCTCGACTCAAGTTGCCGAACACGCCCACACCGTACGTGCCGCCGAGGTCCTCGCGCAGCACCTCGCGCAGTCGAATCCGCAGCGCCTCGACCATAGCGTTCAGGGAGTAGCGACGCTTGCGCTCCCACTTGGCCTTGCCCGTGAAAACGATGGCCGTGCGCGCCTTGTCCTCCATGCCGCGCTGGAACGCGTGTTCCACGATCCCCTCGGGAGGGCGGCGACCGACGTCCCGCCAGCTCTCTTTGCGCTGCAGGCTGGGCAGGCCGCCGAGGTAGGTGCGTACCCAGGGACGCATCGCGTCGAGATCCAGGGCCCCCACGAACGCAAACGTGAAGTCGCTTGCGTCTGCGAAGCGTTCCTGGAACACCGCGAGCGCCGCGTCCAGCTCGATCTCTTCGAGCGCCTCGGCGCTGAAGGGCTGAGAGCGCGGGTGGTTCTGAGAGAGCACCAGGGTCAGCGTGTCCTGGAAAGCGTTGTTCGGCTCGGCGGCACGGTTCTCGAGCACGCCGCGGAAGCGCTGCTTGAAGGCGTTGAACGTCGTCGGATCGCGTCGGGGCTCGGTGAAATACAGGTAGATCAGCTGGAACATGGTCTCGAGATCTTGCGGTCGCGTGCTGCCCTGCATGCCCTCGTTCAGCTCGCCGACCCACGGAAACACGCGCACCTCCTTGCCGGCGAGCTCCTTGCGCAGGTCGGTCGGGCTGAAGTCACCCACACCGCACTGGGGAATCATCCACACGCCGCGCGCCCCCGTGGCGTAGAGCTCGTCGGACACCAGTGAGTGCCCGCCGTCGCTCCATGCGCGCATGAGGACTTCGTCGTCCTTGAATTCGGTGGGCTTGAGAAACACGTGCACGCCGTTGGACAGCCGCCAGACGTGGATCCCCAGCGCATCGAGCGTTTCTTCCTCCACGATCCGCCCCGGCTCGGGAGCCGCGGCCAACAAGGGCGTTTCCTTCACAGTGTCGACGTACGGATCGACGTCCAGCGACGCGACGCGTTCGAACACCGCGCGCAACTCCGGCTCGTCCGAAATGTGCACTCCCTCCTTGTCGGGACCGCTCACCAGGACTACGCGGTTGTCGTCGACGTTCCATTCCCGCGCCAGCACGTTGATCTCATCCAGCCCGATGCCGGGAACGAAGTGCTGATGCGCCTCCCAATGGAACTCGGCTCCCGCTGCCGGCGACCCGCTCAGGAAATGCTGGATGCGGCTGCTCGCGAAACGTGCTGAGTTGGTCTTGTCGCGCTCGTTGTACTGGCGCTCGACCGCGCTCATGACCTGCTTCTTGGCGCGCTCCAGCTCGGTGGCGGTGAAGCCGTGACGCGCGGCGCGCTCGGCCTCGACCAGAAGCGCCTCCACGCCCCGCTCCATGCCGTTGTTCTCGACCATGACGCCCAAACCGTAGCCTTCGACGGGGCGCACCAGATTGCTGCGGAAGGCGAAACCGTTGATGAACGGTGGATTCTCCTGTTGGGTGAGCTCCGCGAGACGTGCGTTCAACATCGAGCGATAGAGATTCTCGACGATGCCTTCGCGATACGCGGCCATCGTCGCGCTCTCACGACGCGGAAACTTGGTGAACAACGTCACGCTGCTGCGTGTCGCTTCCTCGTCGGTGGCAATGGCGAACAGCGTGCCCTCATGCTCGGGCACGATGTGCGTCGGACGCTGCGCCGGGGGATCTGAGGACGGAAGCGCGGCGAAATACTCCTGGATGTACGATTCGACCTGCTCGGCATCGAAGTCGCCCACCGCAATGATGGCCATGAGCTCGGGTCGATACCAGTCGCGGTAGTAGCGGCGAAGCGTTTCGTGCTCGAAGCTTTCCAGGTTTTCCTTGGTCCCGATGGGCATGCGGTCGGCATAGCGCGAGTTGTAGAACAAGATGGGATTCTGCTTGTCGCGAATGCGTTGCGAAGCGCCACGGCGAATGCGCCACTCTTCGATGACCACGCCGCGCTCTTTCTCGATCTCCTCCGGATCGAAGGTCACCCAGCGCGCCCAGTTCTCCAAGACGCGGAAGCCCTGCTCGAGCAGCGAATCCTCGTCGGTGGGTACGGTCAGCATGTAGACGGTTTCGTCGAAGCTCGTGTAAGCGTTGATGTCAGCGCCAAACCTCATGCCGATGGTCTCGAGATAGTCCACGAGCTCCTGCGCCTCGAAGTCGCGCGTGCCATTGAACGCCATGTGCTCGGCGAAATGCGCCAGACCCACCTGGTCGTCGTCTTCGAGGATCGAGCCCACGTTGACCACGAGTCTCAGCTCGGCGCGCTCGCGCGGCTCGCGGTTGACGCGAATGTAGTAGCGCATGCCGTTCGGCAGCGTCGCCATCTTCGTTTGGGGATCGAGCGGAACCGTGTCGTCGGGATCGAACTGCGCGCGCGCCGCGCCTGGAAGAGTTGCGAGCGCGGACATTGCCGCGCACACCAGCAGCACGCGCACCGACGGCACACGCAACCGCGGCACGCACGACCACAGCGTGCGCGCTCGGATCGAGCTTCTCATGTCGCGTTCCTTCAGTTGCGTCGCACGAACGACGGGCGATTCGACGCGCGACGAATCGTGTCGACCACGACAAGCCCGCGGTCGAAGCCAAAGCTCACGATGCAACGCGGTTTGCCGGGTGACGCTCGTGGCCAGTGTAGGAAGATCGTGCGAGAGCGTCGAGCACTTTTGCTTCGAACACTGCTGGGGCGCGCCGTGTTGTATTCAGCTTCAACGCATTTGGGGATCGGTGAGATAGACGTCGACCTGGATCGATCCGATCCGTGGCTCGCCATCCACGAAGCGACCGGATACCAACCGCACGTCGAGCAACACGCGCGTGGGCCCGTCCGACCATTCGACGTGGAGCGGTTCGTTCACCTGGTCGGCGCCCGGGGGCCCGTCGCCGGCGCGCCGGGCGATTTCGTCGAACAGCGCTTCGAGGCCGAAGTCGATCCACGGTTCGCCGTCGCCGACGCCCCCTCGAACGCGCGCAATGCGCACGCGCCGCAGCGAGAGATCCACGCGGACTTCCAAGACGTCTTCCTCGACACGAATCCGCCCCGCAAAGGCTTGCCCGCTATGGCCGGAGATCTGGTGCAGGACGAGATCGTAGCCCGTGATGCGCACGGCATGCTGCGCGTTCTGAAAGAAGTTGAAGCGATGCGCATCGGGACTCTGCCAATCGTGCACGTACTCGGTGCCCCACGCAGCCATGACACGTTCGGCGCGCTGCCAAGCCTGCCCGCGGCCGGCCGACTCGGTCGTGAACGTATCCACCGCCGCGAACGCAGGTGCGCCGCCGAACCATTTCTCCAGCTGGCTCGTGCCGTGTGTGCTCAACACGTAGACGAGGATCGAGCTCATCTGCTTTCGATCCGCAGCGGACAGCTTCGCCGCGGCGGGCTGCACCCGACCCGCCTGCAGCATGTCGTTGCGTTTCAGGATCCCTTCGAGCCGGCCGATCTGGCTGTCGTACGAAACGCGATATGCGCTCCATGGCCCCAGGAACGTGCCGAACGCCAGGATGCACAGCGTCACCGGAATGACACGGATGTTGCGCGATTGCCGCAACAGGTAGAAGAGCGCGATGCCCGCCAGCCACATGGCGATGACTGCCAGGAAGTAGCGGTTCTCCGTGACGCCGTACTGGTCGATGCGCTTCCAGATGGCGACCCAGAGCATGGCAATGGAGGGTAGAAGCGCAGCATAGAACGCACGCGCGTAGGTGCGAATCCACGCCTGCTCGGCGCGTTCGCGGATGGGATGCACGAGCAGCAGCGAGAGAATCCCCAGCACGGAGACGCTCGACACCAGATAGCCGATCCAGCCGCTCGGCCACGAGCGTGTGAAGAGAATCTTGACGATGTACGCGCTCAGGATCCCCAGATAGACCACGACAATCGGCAGCAGGATGTACTGGCTGAAGATTCGTAGAGCCGTCGGATACTGAGACTCGACGTCGAGAGCGCTCAAATCGCGCGGGACACCGCCCAGGAAGTACCACGTGTTGAACACGAAGGCCACGACGAGCCACAGCCAGACGTAGTGCTGGTCCTGGACCGGCACGCCGAACAGCTGATCGAGCGCGACGAGCGCGACGCTCAAGCCCAGGTACAGAACGCCCGAGAACAGCGCCGCCGTGACGAAACGCAGGAACAACGCGCGGTTGTACTGCCAGAAGCCGTTCAGCGTCCCCCGACCGATCCACGGCGCGAACGCCACCAGCAGATGGAGACCGATCACCAGCTGCACCAAGCGGCGGTACATGACGGGTTCGAGCCAGCCGTCCCAAGCCACGTACAAGGCCACCAGCACGGCAGCACCGAGTGCCGGCAGCAGGTACGTCGTCACCGCACGCGACCATCTGTCGCGCCAGCGTTCGTCGAACAGTCGCAGCGTGAAGAAAAGCGGGATGCCCAGAACGGCGACTTGGCTGAGCCGGCTCACGACCGACTCCGAGCCGACGTCCTCGACGAGGAGCAGAAACGCGACGCCCGCCGTCCACGAGCACAGCAGAACGAGCGGGAAGCGTCGTAGGGCGC
>JBFJHN010000040.1:0-9532 GCA_041613275.1 Candidatus Krumholzibacteriia bacterium
GGGCGACGCCGCCATGTACGAGGCGCCGGCCGCAGAGGCCTGCCGGAACTCCTCGACCGCGCGCACCTCAAAATCCGCCTTCGGGAACTGCGCGAACAGCTTCTTGGCGCGCTCGTGCACGATCGGCTTGAGCCTCCGGTAGGTCTCGAGCACGTCCTCTTCGCTCGTGAAGCGCAAGGTTTCGACCTTGTCCAGCGAGCCGAGCAGCTCGTCCAGCGTGCCTTCGAAGCCGATCTGCTCGCGCACGCGATCCATCTCGGCACGCAGGCGTTCGACCTCGCGCACGCCGATCTCGTGGATCTGGTGCGGCGTGAAGCTCGTCGTCGTGCTCTGCCGCGCGAAGTAGGCGTACCACGCCTCGCCGTTCGGCAGCCCGCTCCAGCCCGAGGTCTCGCGCGCGTGCGGCAGATACTCGTTCTGGATGAAGTCGTGCAGGCGCTTGTAGGCGGGAACGATCGACTGCGCGATCGCTTCACGATAGGCGTCGCTCAAGCGCTTGCGATCGGCGGCGCTGATGTCCTCGGGCATCTGACGGATGGGCGCGTAGAACAGGCTCTTCTCGACGTCGTCGGCGATGTGCGCCTGCAGCTGCGGCAGCACCTTCACCATGAGGGCACGGGGTTGCACGATTCCCTTTTCGATGCCCTCGCGCATGTTGACGATGGCCTGATCGACCCACACGGACCAGCCCGCGACGCGTTTCAGCCAGTTGTCGTACTGCTGCGTGTCGTTGAACGGCTGCACGCTCGATCCGGAGCCCATCATGGCGATGAAATTGGGCACGCTGAAGAACTGGTTCACCGGAATCAGGTGATCGGCGTAGTCGAAGCCTTCAATGGCGTCCTGCCGGTTGCGGCGGAAGATGTCCCAGGTCAGACGGTCCTGACCCTCGAGCGTCTCGGGGTCGATGGCCTCGATCTTCTCGAGGTAGCGCTTCTCGAGTGAGAGCGTCTGCTGCATGTACTCCGGACCGATGTTGATCGTGAAGCGGTCGTCGTAGCGGTGGTCGCCGTTGAACGTGGCGAAGATGGGGTTCAGGACGAGGAACTCTTCGTAGTACTCCTCGACCAGGCTGTTGAGCTGTTCGCTCTCGGGCGAGGCGGGCGCCGGCGCGTGCCACGCGAGCGTCGCCAGCACGGCCGCCGCCACGGCGAGCGTTCGGATCCGTCGCATCCGGGTCGTCCTCCGGGTTCGGGTCAGGGGGTGTCGCAGGGAGTCGCGCTCTTATTGTAACGACGGACGTGGCGGGGACCGGGCCGGTTCCAAAAAAACGGCCCCAGGTGAAGCCCCAGAGCCGCGGAATTCCTCCAATGGACCGGCAACGCACCTAAGCTGTTCGACCTTGGCCCACCGGGCAAATTCCGGCTGGGGATCTTAGCACCGCAGTCCAGACAGGGCCAGGGGGTGGCGGGGGCGGCCCCGGGCTGTGTTAGGCCGGCGGTTCTATCTCGCGATTCCGCAGCAAGATACGTGTCCCATCCTGGGGGTGGGGCCGCCAGGAAGCGCCGCACGAAACGGGCGTCGCGGACTTCGGACGCAGGCTCCTGGGTCGATCGGAGCCCGGCGACGGGGCGACACCCGGGGCATGGCGTCGGCGTGACAACGGGGCCGCGACGGATTGACAGGCCGGATCGTTCGGTCAGACTGGGCGTCCAAACAGGAAGGAGACTCCGTTGCGCACTCGCAGGGCAACGTATCGTTGTGCGCCCCTCATGGGTTGGGTCCTGGTGGCGGCTGTGGCCGCCGCGGGCTGTTCGGGAGGCGGCGACGCCGAGTCCGAGAAGGTGCTGCGCTTCAGCGCCATCCCCGACGACAACACGACCGAGCTCAAGGAAAAGTTCGATCCGGTCGCCGCCTACCTGAGCGACACGCTGGGCGTGCCGGTGGAGTACGTGCCGTCGAGCGACTACGGCGCGTCGGTCGAGATGTTCAAGAACGGCGACATCCATCTGGCGTGGTTCGGCGGCTTGACTGGAGTGCAGGCGAGACAGGCGGTGCCCGGAGCGCACGCGATCGTCCAAGGAGTGGAGGATCCGAACTACTATTCCTACTTCGTTGCGCACGAATCCACCGGGCTTACCCGATCCGAGGAGTTTCCGGCCGAGATCGCCAAGCTCAAGTTCACGTTCGGTTCGACGATGTCGACTTCGGGGCGGCTGATGCCCGAGCACTTCATCCGCGAAGCGACGGGGAAGTCTCCCGACGAGTTCTTCGAGCACGACTACGGCTTCTCCGGCTCGCACAACAAGACGGCCGAGCAGGTGCAAAGCGGCGCCTACGAAGCGGGCGTGCTCAACTACAAGGTGTACGAGAGCATGGTCGAGGACAAGAAGATCGACCCGAACGTGTGTCGCATCATCTGGAAGACGCCGTACTACGCCGACTACAACTTCACCGCGCACCCCCAGCTCGAGACGATGTTCGGCGAAGGCTTCACCGCGCGGCTGCAGCAGGCTCTGGTGGATCTTGATGACCCGAAGCTGCTGGCGGCGTTCAAGCGCTCGGGGTTGATCGTCGCCGAGGACCGCGAGTTCGACAAGATCCTCGCCGTGGCGCGGAGTCTCAACCTGGCGAGGTAGGCATGGCGGCGGCCGAGCCGACGTTCAGCGTCGAAGGTGCGGCGGTGCGCTACAACGGAACCGCCGCCGTAGAAGGCGTCGACCTGCGCATCGACGATGGCGAAGCCGTGGCGCTCGTGGGACCGAGCGGTGCGGGCAAGACCACGCTCCTGCGACTTCTGAACGGGACGCTGCGCCCAACCGACGGCTGGGTCTCGTTCGCCGGGCGGCGCTGGGGTGCGCTGTCGAACCGCGAGCTGCGTGCGACGCGCGCACGCATCGGCTTCATCCATCAGGACTTGAGCCTCGTCCCCGAGCTGCGCGTGATCCAGAACGTCGTCACCGGGCGCGTGGGGCGCGCCAGCCTGTGGGGCACGCTGCGCGCACTGTTCGTGCCGTCGCGCTCGACGGTGCGCACCGTGCACGCGCTGCTCGAGCGCGTGGGCATTCCCGAGAAGCTCTACGAACGCACCGAGTATCTGTCCGGAGGGCAGCGCCAGCGCGTGGCGATCGCCCGCGCGCTGTATCAGGAGCCGCGTGTCCTGCTGGCCGACGAGCCGGTGTCGAGCGTGGATCCGGCGCGCGCCGCCGACACGATTCGTCTGCTCACCGAGATCAGCCGCGACGAGGGCCTGACGCTGTGTGTCAGCCTGCACAACCTCGACCTCGCGCGCGAGTTCTTCCCGAGGCTCGTCGGGTTGCGGCGCGGGCGCGTGGCGTTCGACCGCCGCACCGCGGAGCTCGACGAAGCGGAGTTCACCTCGCTGTACGACCTTGCACCGCAAGAGATGCTCGAAGAGCACGATTGAGGAGCCGTCATCACTCTCGCCGGACACCCGTTGCGACGGCGCACCACCGTGATGCTGAGCATCCTGGCCGCCGGCGTGTGGGCCGCCGTGCAGCTGGGGCTCGACCCGCGCGAGCTGTGGACACGCACCGGCACGCCGAGCGTGTTGATGCGTTTCTTCGGCGCTGCGTTCCAGCCGGCCTTGATGTCGGAAGCCGGAAGCGGCGTGGCGCTTCTGCCCAAGGTCCTCGATGGCATGCGCACCACGGTGGTGTTTGCGGCCGCGGGCATGAGCCTGGCCTTGGTCGCCGGCTTGGTGCTGGGGTTTCTGTCCGCTTCGGCGTGGTGGGAGGGCGATCCGGTCGGCGCGCGTCATCCGTGGCTGGGGTTCCTGCGCCGGCGCGTGGCTCCCACGGTGACGGCGGTCACGCGCTTGCTCATCGCCTTCATGCGTTCGATCCACGAGCTGTTGTGGGCCATGCTGCTGTTGAGCGCATTCGGTCTGTCGCACGCGAGCGCGGTCGTCGCGATTGCCATTCCGTACGCCGGCACGCTCGCCAAGGTGTTCAGTGAGCTCATCGATGAGGCTCCGCGCGACGCGGGGCTGGCGCTGCGCGCGGCCGGCGGCAGCCCGGCGCAGGTGTTCTGCCTGGGGCTTTTGCCGCGCGCGCTGCCCGACATGGGCGCCTACGCCTTCTATCGCTTCGAGTGCGCGATGCGCTCGTCCGCCATCCTCGGCTTCTTCGGCTTTCCCACGCTGGGCTACTACATCTCGCTGTCGTTCGAGAACCTCTACTACCGCGAGGTGTGGACGTACCTGTACGGCTTGTTCGCGCTCGTTCTGATCATGGACTGGTGGAGCGGCGCGCTGCGCCGTCGGCGGGAGGGCTTTGCATGAACGTCGTGCCCACGAACGCGGCGCTTCCCGATGCGACGCGCGACGCGGCGATTCACGAGCTGTACCGGCGGCGCCCGCGGAGTCGCTTCGCGCGCGTGAGTGGTGTCGTGCTCGCGGCGTTGGCCCTGTACGCCTGGAGCTCGGGTGACTTCGACCTGCGCGACCTCATGAGCGCGCGCTCGCGCGTCAACGTGCAGCGCTTCCTGAACGACGTGCGGCCGTACCCGTTGCAGGGGCGCGATTGGGACTGGGGCGTGTACGGGGATTGGCTGGGCGAAGTGTTGGTCGGCGCCGCGCCGCGCGCAGTCTTCTCGACCTTGGCGCTGTCGGTGGCGTCCATCGTGCTCGCCGGTGCGGCGGCCATCGCCTTGAGCCTGGTGGCGGCACGCACGATCGCCACACCGGAACCGTTCGTCGCGGGGGCGCGGCCGCCGAGCGCCGCAGCGCGTTTGGCCTGGAAGACGCTGGTGAACCTGTCGCGTCTCGTGCTCATCTTCTTGCGCGCCATCCCGGAGTACATCTGGGCCTTTCTGTTGCTGACGCTCCTGGGTGTCGGGGCGTGGCCTGCGGTCATGGCGTTGGCCATCCACAACGCCGGCATCCTGGGCAAGCTGTATGGGGAGGTCGCCGAGAACATGGATCCGTCGGCGCCGCGCGCGCTGCGCGCGCTGGGAGCCAGCCGGCTGCAGATCGCCTGGGCGGCGATCTTCCCGCACAATCTCGGGCGCTATCTCCTGTACTTCTTTTATCGCTGGGAGACGTGCGTGCGCGAGGCCACCGTGCTCGGGCTTCTGGGCTTCGTGTCGCTCGGCTGGTACATCCAGCAGGCGCGCGCAGGCGCGCGCTACGATGACATGTTGCACTTCGTGCTCCTGGGATCGCTGCTCATTCTCGTCGGCGACCTGGTGTCGTCCTGGGCGCGGCGCTTCGTGCGCTGACGCGTGTCCGCTGCGGGAGGCGACCGCATGCCCCGAGCCCGCCGTTCGTTGCGTGTCGTGATCGGACCGTCTCGCACGCTGTGCAGCGTCGGCATTGCCGCGCTCGTGGCGTGGGCCGGCTCCAGCGACGCGCGCACCTGGCGCGTGCGACCTGACGGCAGCGGCGATGCGCCCACCGTTCCCGCGGCGTTGGACTCGGCGCAGCGCGGCGACGTCGTGCTGCTCGAAGCGGGCACCTACACCTGGACGACGCAGGGTTCCGACGGGCATCCGAGCGATCCGTCGATGCTGCGGGTCACCCGCCCGATCACGCTACGCGGCGTTGCGGGGGCGGCGCAGACCATTCTCGATGCCGAGGGCAAGGGACGCGTGCTGCGCTGCACCGACGCGGGCGACGTGCGCATCGAAGACCTCACGCTCACAGGCGGCGCGGCATCCGGCGCCGGCGGCGGGCTTCTCTGCGACGGCGACACGCGCCCGCACGTCGTCGGCTGCATCGTGCGCGACAACCAAAGCGGCGCGCGTGCGCCGGGCGGCGGTGTGTCGCTCGCGAACGGCACGCTGCGCGACTGCACGCTGCGTGACAACGCGACGGGCTTGTCCGGCTTCGGGGGCGGCGCGCACGGCGTCGCCACGCGCGTCGAAGGTTGCACGTTCATCGGCAACGTCACCACCGGCGGCGACGCAGGCGGTGGCGCAGGCGGTGGCCTGTGGGGGGACGGCGTCACGGTGGTGGCCTGTGTCTTCGACTCGAACCGTGCCGACGGCGCCTTCACCGCCACGGGCGGCGGCGTGTACGAACGCGGCGCGGGCAGCGTGCGCGGCAGCACGTTCGTCGGCAACACGGCTCGCGGCACGATGAACCAAGGGTTCGGCGGTGGCGTCTACGCTTTCGCGGGCGCCGATCTCGAAAACTGCGTGTTCGTGGGGAACACGGCCACCAGCGTGAGCGCAGGAGGATTGGGCGGCGCCGTCTACGGGCGCGGCGCGACGAGGCTCGCGGGTTGCACGCTTCTCGCCAACTCGAGCGGCGTGCACTTCGACGGAGCGGCGACGGTCGAGCGCACGATCGTCGCCTGGAGCGCGGGAGCTCCGTGCACCGGCTCGGCCACGTGGAGCTGTTCGAATCTGTTCGGCAACGCGGGCGGCGACGTCGCGTGCGGTACCAACGCCGGGGGCAACTTCTCGGCCGATCCGGAGTTCTGCGCCGTGGATCCGCTGGCGTCGCGCGCTTTCGTCCTGCAGAGCGATTCACCGTGCGCGGCCGGGAACCATCCGCAGGGTGTGGTCTGCGGCAAGGTGGGTGCGTTCGGCGTGGGCTGCGACGACGTGCGCGCCGACGACGTCACGTGGGGGCGCGTGAAGTCGTTGTATCGCTGATGGCACGCGACGCATCACCCAGCGCCCGGCGCTGGGTCCGGCTAACGATACAGGGATTTGACGCGACCCCAGTGCGTCGGGGTGACCGAGATCGTCCAATCCGCCGGCAGGTCGGAGGCGATGAACGTGCACGAGCACGCGCCGTCGGCTGACGCACTCGAATACACCAGGCTGCGTTGATCGGGAGACCACGCCGGATCGCTCTCGTCGGCAGGGGAATCCGTCACGCGCACTGCGGTTCCACCGCGTTCGGAGATGACCCAGATGTCGCTGTTGCCATCACGCGTCGAAGCGAACGCGATCCACTTGCCGTCGGGCGACCACGCGGGATCGGAGCCCTCGACGAGCCGGCGTGGCTCGCGGCCCGTCACCGCGACGATCCAGATGCCGCCCGCGGCCTGGTAGGCGATGCGCGTCCCATCGGGCGACCAGGATGGGGATCGGCCTTCATCCATCGTCAACGGGGATGCTGCACCGCCGGTGGCCGGCACCAACCAGATCCTGCCACTCGATTCGAACGCGATGGTCGATCCGTCTGGCGACCATGCCGGATGTTGCGCGGATCCTGCCCACAAGATCTCCGGGCGCTCGGTGCTGTCGCAGTCGAGGATGCGCAGGCTCGCGTCACCGGCGAACACGATGCGCCGGGAATCGGGCGCCCAGGACGGAAAGCCGTTGAAGGTGTGATCACCGTAGATGCACGCATCCGTGGCCTCCTGGAGTGGTGTGACCACGATGGCGCCCCAGTACAGGTAGAGCGGCGGGTACGCGTTGCCCGTGGCATAGGCAAGGGACGCTCCGTCCGGAGACCACGCTGGATGCCACGTTCCGAAATCGAATTCCGAGGGACACGTGCACTCGCCGAGCATGGACACTGTGATCGCAGGAGCGTCCGCGACGCTCTTGGTGCTGGAGCCGGCGATGAGAAGGGCAAGGATGCCGATACGCAGGCGCATGGTGGGTTCCCCACGTGAACCGCGTGGAGTCGAATGCCCACGGATCCCCCACGCGACACCCAGAGGATAGCCCATCCCGTGATGGATTGGAATGGTGGGTCAGCGCGTGCGATCGAGCGCCTGCCACAGCTCGCGCACCGAGTCGAAGATGAAGTCGGGCGGGGGATCGCGCTGCTCGAGCTCTTCGCGGCTGCCCGCGCCGCTGGTCACGGCGATGGTGCGCATGCCCACGCCGTGCGCGCCGATGATGTCGGTCTCGTAACGGTCGCCGATCATCGCCGTGCGACGGGCGGCAGTGCCGAGCATGCGCAATCCCTGGCGAAACAGATCGGGCTCGGGCTTGCCGAAGACGCGCGGCTTGACACCGCAGGCGGTTTCGAGCGCGGCGAGAATGGCACCGGCGCCCGGCTCCATGCCGCGCTCCGAGGGAAACGAGCGATCGGCGTTGGTGCCCAGGAAGCGCGCGCCGCGTTCGAGCGCAAGCGCTGCGCGGGCCAGCTTCTCGTAGGTGAGCTCGCGATCGATGCCGACGACCACGATGGTGGCTTCTTCGAAGTCGTCGGTGCGCACGAGGCCGGCGTCGTCGAGCGCTTGACGCAGGCCGGGACCTCCGATCGTCAGCACGCGATCGTCGGCACGTGCCTCGGCGGCCAGATGCGCGGCGGTGGCCAGCGACGAGGTGAGCACGCGCGCGGGATCGACCGACGCGCCCATGCCGGCCAGCTTCTCGGCGTACGCGCGCGGCGTGCGGCCGGCGTTGTTGGTGATGAAGGCGTGCGGGATCGACGCGCGCTGGAGAAAGCCGAGAAACTCGCGCATCCCGGGCAACGCTTCGTTGCCGCGGTACAGGACGCCGTCCATGTCGATGAGGAAGGCGTCGATTTCGGAAAGCGTCGGCCTCACGGATGCTCCCTCGCGTGGCTCGAGGCCGCCTTCAGCGCCGCGGCACGCGTGACGCGCCGTCCGCTCCGCGGCGACTCGACGTCGCAGCGATCAAGCTGTCAGCCTAGATCAAGGTGTCGGACGACGCACCCGCGCCGATCGCGCCGTGGGGGCCGTGTTGCCGCCGCTCCGCGGCTCTGCTATACCAGGGGCCGCACTCCTCGGCATCCTGGACCCCTTCGACGAGCGGATGAGCATGTCGCCAGGCAACACGTCCCTGCGTTTCAAGAACCTGCGCACGTTCCTCGAGTTCCTCGAGAAGCGCGGCGAGCTGGTGCGCGTCGGCGAGCCGGTCGACGCGTTCCTGGAGATCAGCGAGATCACGGATCGTACGACGAAGGGCGGCGGTCCGGCGCTCCTGTTCGAGAACGTGCGAGGCGCCAAGATGCCGCTGGCGATCAACGTCTACGGGTCGGAGCAGCGCATGGCGTGGGCCTTGGGCGCCGAGCACATCGACGAGGTCGTCGAGCGCATCGAGAAGCTGACCCACATGGCGCCGCCCAACTCGTTCCAGGAGAAGCTGCGCATGCTGCCGCGCCTCAAGGAGATCGCCGGCATGCTGCCGAAGCGCGTGAAACAAGGCGCGTGCCAGGACGCCGTCATCGAGCCGCCGTCGTTGGGACACCTGCCCATCCTCACCTGCTGGCCGCAGGACGGCGGGCCGTTCATCACGTTGGGCGCGGTGATCACGCGCCACCCGGACAACGGCACCCGCAACGTCGGCCTCTACCGCATGCAGAAGTACGATGACGTCACGACCGGCATGCACTGGCAGGTGCACAAGGTCGGCGCGCAGCACTACCGCGCCGCCCGCGAGCTGGGAGAGACGATGGACGTCGCCGTGGTGATCGGCGGACCGCCGTGTTTGCCCTACGCGGCGACCGCGCCGCTGCCGGAGGACCTCGACGAGATGGTGTTCGCCGGCTTCCTGCAGGGAAGCGGCATCGAGATGGTGCGCGGACGCACGGTGGATCTCGAGGTGCCGGCCGAGGCCGACATCGTCATCGAGGGCTACGTCAAGCCGGGCGACATGCGACCGGAGGGACCGTTCGGCGACCACACCGGCTACTACA
>JBFJHN010000041.1:0-9436 GCA_041613275.1 Candidatus Krumholzibacteriia bacterium
GTTGGTGTTTTGCTCGCCAGGCAACAACGTCCCTATTGATGCCAGGCGCCCACGAAGGGTTCGTAATACGCGCGCCATTCGCGCTGGAACCAGACGGGGGACGAGGGGAAACCTTCTTGTCCGATGGCGTCCACGGCGACGATGTAGGGCTTCACGCGCGCGAGGAGCTCCAGGAGATCGTCCGAGGTCGTGGTCTCGCCCACCACCTCGAATCCCTGTGCTTCGCACAGAAAGGTTCGCAACCCCGCAAGAACCACGGGCGCCGGATCGGCGAGGACGACGCGTGTCACGGCCGTATGCGCCGCGGCTTGCGTCACGCCGCTCGAGCCTTGCGGGATCCGATGATCACTCGGTTGGACGTTCTGAAACATCGATTTGCTTTCCAAGAGTTCCCCCATTCAGCCTACGCGGTTCGGGTCGAGCCGTCCGGCACGGTCCGATCCGTCGCACGCGAGGCGCCGTCTTACGAGGGTTGGACAAGAAAGGAGGGAAGCTTGAGTGCCTACGTGGTGCGTGCACCCTACCCGTCCCCACCACCCGTACGCACGGAGCGCCCTTGCTCCGCAGTTTCGTCATCGTCGGCATCAAGCTTCGGATGACAGAACACCCACAAAAGCAACTTAACATGACGCTAACAAACGTCCAGCGACTTTCGCGCGTCTGCAGCAAAATCAGGTCGGCGATTACGTAGATCAGCGTAAGACTTCCACCAAGCCTTTCACGCCGCATCTTGGCGTGTCAGTTGCATTTTCAAGCGGGGTGCGGGGATGTTGCGTTTGTCGCGGTATACGCGTACGTCACTGCACCTACGTTGCGTGACGGCGAACTTCGATTGGATAAAACGGACCATGCCTCGAGACGACGCGTCCGACATCGCTTCGAACGAAACGGCCATCGGGTCGACAGAAGCGGCAGCCGACCGCTCCGCCTGGGCGCGGCGCGCGCTCGTCGTTTGCTTGCTGTTGGTCACCCTGGCGCTCGCGGCCGCGTTCGTCATGGAAATGCTGGGTGCTCGCGATGCCGGCTTCGGACGGCAAGTCCTGCCCTTCGCCAGCCTGACGCTCATCGGGGTGACGGTCGGACTGTTCGTTCTCAACGACAAGCACTGGCTTTCGGGGCTGCGCGGTCAGTACGCCGGCTCGGAATCGGCCCGCGCGGGCTCCGAGCAGGAGCGCAGGAATCGGCTGGATGCGCTGCTGCGCGTGGGACGGATGATGGGGGCGCGCGCCGAGCCCCAGGAAGTGCTCGCCAGCATCGCGAGCACCTGCCTGGAGCACTTCGACTGCGATCAGGCTTCGGTGATGTTGTTGAACCAGGGCAACAACGAGCTCGAGGTGCGCTACGCGGCCGGCCACGACAACCACGACGAGGTGATCGGCACCCGCGTCAAGGTGGGGCGCGGCCTGGCCGGGTGGGTCGCCGAGCGCAACCGCCCGTTGGTGCTGGGCAACAACGCCGACATTCGCCGCGCCGGCGACGTTGATGAAAGACGCGCCCCCTCGGCCGCGATGATCGTTCCCATCTGCGTTCAGGATCGTGTCGTGGGCGTGCTCAACATCGGCACGCGCAAGCCCGGCGTGGTCTACAGCGAGTCGGATCTCTGGGCGCTCCTGGTGTTCGCCGAGAACGCCGGCGTGTGCATCCGCCAGGCCGAGCAGGCCGAGTGGCTGCAGACGCGCATCGCCACGCTCGAGTCCAGACGCGCGGCGACCCCACCCCAGGTTGGAACTCCAAAGCGTCGATGATTGCGGGTTCAGTCGGTGAGCGACCGGGCCAGCTCGACTTGCTCGCGGCAGAGCTGCTCGATGGGCTCGACCTCGCTGTCGGCGAAGCCCAGGCGCTGCCACGACGGCAGCGTGGTGAGATCCACTTCCTCGATGGGATCGCGGCGCCCGACGCCCAGCTTGGTGAGAATGGCGCTGCACAGAGCAACCAGCGCCGTGAGACGCGCCTCGCTGTCGGACAGCTCCGCCCATGCCTCGGGCTCGTGGTGGAAGCGGATGACGTTGGCGAGCCGCGGTGGCAGCTTCCAGTGCTCGGCCACGCGGCTCCCGAGCTCGGCGTGGTCGAAGCCGAAGCCGTCGCGCTCGGCCTGAACGAAGCCCACACCCTCGTTGTAGACGCGCGCGAACACCTTCTCGTACTCGTCGCGATGGCTGTTGGCCAGGGCCGCCTTGCCGACGTCGTGCAGCAGCGCTGCGGTGAAGGCCTCGTCGGTATCGATACCGCGACCGTCACGCTTCGCCAGTGCGGCGGCCACGGGGCCGGCGATGGCGGCGTGCTCCCACAGCAGCTTCTCCATGAGGCCGAACCTCCGGAAGCTGCCCTTCAACGATGCGCCCAGAACGAGATTGCGTACCGTGCGCCCGCCAAGAAGCGAGATGGCGTGGCCGACGCTGCGGATTTCGCTGGGGAAGCCGTAGTAGGCGGAGTTCGACACGCGCAGAATGCGCGCCACGAGCCCCGGATCCTGCTCGACGAGCGCGCGAATGTCGTCGACCGAAGAATCTGCGTCGTCGATGGCCTTGACGATCTGACCGGCGACCATGGGCATGGCCGGCAGGTCGTTCGCGGCCGTCGCGAGATAGCTGTCGAGCGTGGTCGTCATCGTAGGGGCTCTCCGGCCCTCGTGCCTTCGGAAACGATTCCGAGGTGTTCCAGAGCTGTTCCGCGCTTCTCATCTTGGAAGCATGTCCGTTGCCAATCTTCACTCGTTGCCGCCGCGAAGAAAAGTGGCCCTCGAACCTGACACGCGCAGTGTGGCCATGACGTAGGTCTTCGGTACGTTGAAGAGTGCACGTCCACAACACGCGGTCGACACCCAACGCACGTGCGTGCGTCGGGCAGCGCACGTAGACACCCTGGGCACACGTGTTGCAGTCCGGCCGGCACAGACGATCCCAATCGTCGAACCGCAGTGGGACTCGAGGCGAGACCGCGCGCATGGAATGCGCTGCGCGTCTTCGCTGCGGTCGCGTGCTTCGAGTGTCGCACGCGTCCGCTGCCCACGAAGGCCAACAGGGAGGTGGCGCGGTGGTTGAACGCATCGATTCCAGCGCGGTCCAGCACGAGGCTCGGTTGCACGAGCGCGGCCACGAGAAATCACACACGGGCAAGTCACGGGGTCACAAGCACGCGGTGGAACGTCGCGAGGACGTGCGCACGCAGCAGGCGCAAGTGGCCGACCCGGCTCCGCGCACGACGCGCGCGCACGGGGCGCTCCGGCGACTGCAGGAGGATCACTTCCAGGGCATGGCGGATCTGCGCTTGCGCCGGAACTTCCATCAGGAGATCGAGCGGCTGGAGATCGCCGCCGCCCGTGAACGCATCGACGGGGCGACGGCCCAGCTGCTGCGCGACGTGAGCGGCGAGATCGACACGGCCAAGAACGACGGCACGATCGCGCCGGCGACGTTCGAGAGCGTCTCGGCGTTCCACGCCGAGTTCGAGTTCACGGCCACGCGTTACGCCGCCTCCTATGATCCCGCCGATGCCTACGGCTTCAACGAGCTGACGACGCGTTTGGAGCAGGCGTTCGACACGCTGGTCACGGCCCTGCGCGACCTGTTCGCCGCTCTTGGCGACGTCGCTCCCGGGAACGCGCGCGGTGGCAGCGAATTCCGGCTCGAGTTCAGCGCCAGCGCCACGTACGTGTCCGGAACCTTCGCGGAGGGCTCGGGACGTACGGTGGCTCCGGACCGTACGCCGACGGAGAACGTGGATGCTGCCGAGGAGTCCCAGCCGGCGACGACGTCGGCGCTCGACAGCTTCTTCGAGCGCTTGACGGCGACGTTCGACAGCGCGCTGCGAAACCTGACCGACGCGGCAACGCAGCGTTTGTTCCCCGAGCTCGCGGCTCCGAACACGGGCAGCGGCTCGTACGAGTCGTTCGTCAGCGTGTACCGCGAGACGTTCGAGCTGAACATCGTCTTCCAAAGCGCGGAGACGGCGGTTGCTCCGGAGGTGGCTGCGGACGACGATCAGGTGACGCGCGCGCGTGACGACGACGACGACGACGAAGTGACGCGTGCGCGCGACGACGAAGATGACGACGACGACATCGAGATCGAGTCGCGTGACGACGCCGTGGGCGGCGGCGAGCCGATCGATCCCGAGCCGGCCGAGACGCCGGCGCCACGCCAGCGCGTCTTCGTGAGCGTGTAGTCGAATGGGCGCGAGCCCGGCGTAGGGGACACGCGGATCGCCCCCCTCGTGTTTCCGACCCGCATCGGACGCCGGGCTCAGCCGCCTACCGCGGCGACGAGCACCACCGTACGGGGCGTGCCCCCGGACGAACCTCCGGCCAGCTCCTCGGAGACGGCGAACGCCGCCGGATTCCCCGCGTCGGCCACGTGCAACACCACGGCACCCTCGGCATCGCGCGGCAGCACGCCGAGGCTCACCGGCACACCATCTTCGATGCGCCACAGCTCGTAGTCGCGATTCGCCGGAAGCGTGGCGTTGTCGAGCGCGATCACGGCGCGTCGCGTCGCGGGGTTGAACAACACCTTGCCGCCCAGCCCGGCGGGCGCGTCCGGCTGCGGTGCGAACTCGTAGCAGCCGGCGTTCGGATCGCGCACCAGCTCGAGCTGCAGGTCGCGCTGGGCGATCTCCGCGTCGGAGAAGCGTTGTGTTTCTTCCAAGCGCTGCTGCAGCGCGGCGAGATCGTTCTGCAGGCGATCGCCGCGCTGGCGTTGCGTCCATCCATACCAACCGAGCCCCACCGCAAGGATCAGGACCGCGGCCATCGCCCAGCGCTGCGCCGTGTTCGTGCGTGCGGGCTTCGGCAGCGCGCGCGCCGGCGGACCGGCGGCGGCCACCGCTTCGAGAACGCGCTGCTTGAGCTGCGCCGACGGTTGCGCGGGCGGTGTCGCGTGCGCCAGCCCCAGGCGTACGGCATCGGCGTTTGCGAGCATCTCTTCGCACGTCGAACAGCCTGCTTCAACGTGCTCCAGGAAGCGACGCTCCTCGAGCTCGTCGAGATTGCCCAGGATGAACCCCGTGGCAAGATCGAGGAATGCGTGCTCGCGGTTCTCGTTCATCGCCATTCTTCCTGTGGCAGCTGGTCGCCGAGGCGTTTGAGGCCCTGGCGGATCCAATACTTCACCGTACCCAACGGCGTTTCGAAGCGCGTTGCGATTTCACTGTGGGACAGTCCGTCGAAGAACGCCGTCTCGATGACGCGCCGGTGGTTGGCGTCGAGGCTGTCGAGCGCTCGCGCTACGTGCTGGCGCAGCTGATCACCGTGGAGCTCGTGTGCGGGGTCGTCGCCGTGCGAGGGCTCGGGTGGCGGTGCCTGGTCTTCGACGCGACGACGCGAGGTCAGGCTGCGATAGCGGTCGAGCGCGCGGCTGCGCGCGATCATCACCAGCCAGCCGGCGACGCTCGAGCGTTGGGCGTCGAAACGGCCGCTACGCTTCCACGCGTAGATCCACGCTTCTTGCACCGCTTCTTCCGCATCGTCGTCGCTGCGCAGAATGCGGCGGCTCACGCCCAGCATGAGGCTGGTGTAACGATCGTAGAGCTCCTCGAGCCCGGACGTGTCGCCGGACTGCATGCGGCGCAGCGCCGCTCGATCCGCATCCTGCGTGCTCAAGACGTCGACCGCCGCGTGTGGGGTCCTCGAGTCGATTGCCGGACCTTGCCCGATCCTCCACCACCCAAGCGCCCGCGAGCAAGCGCGTCGACCGGGCTCACCGTCTGTTCCGGGTACGGAGCCGCGACGTCGATGGATGGCCGAAACGTCTGCCGTGCTCGAAGTGGCGTTTTGACCGGCGTTTGCGCGTTTGCCATACTGGCGTCCACCACCCCAACGGAAGAACCGCGCGATGCGCGAGCGCACGTTCCACATCGCCGCCGCCACCTTGATTGCAGCGCACGTGTCGGCCGCCGCGCTCGCGCCGGGTGCGCTTTGGGGGCTTTCGTCGACGGCGGTGTTCTCGCGCACGCTCACGATCGTGGCGGGCATCGTGGCTGTGGCGCTCGTCCTCGGCGCGCGCCGCCTGGTCCGTTTCGAACGCGTGCCGTTCCCGGGTCGGCGCGCTGCCGTGCTCTACGCGTTGGCGGCCGGCGTGCTGTTCTGGCTTCTGCGCGAACGCACACACTTCCTCGGCGATGGCGCTCTCGTCATCCGCGAGCTGGGCTTTGCGGGCACGTCGGAGCGTGCGCCGCTCCTCGGTGCGCTTTGCACGGCGTTCGTGCGCGCGCTGCACGATGCCGGCGTGCCGCCGGCGACGAGCCTGGCCGCGCTGTCGGCGCTCTCCGGAGCGGTCGCCGTCTACCTGATGCTGCGCGTGTGCCGCATCCTCGGGCCCGACGATCGCAGTCGTGCGTGGCTGTGCCTGCTTCTCGTCACGGCCGGAAGCATGCAGCTCTTCTTCGGGCACGTGGAGTACTACGCACCGCTCGCGACGCTCGTCGTCGGGCACCTGAGTTTGACCTGCGCCTCGCTCCTGTCCGGCACGCGCGCATCCTTGGGATTGCTGAGCTACCCCATTCTCGTCGCCATGCATCTGTCGGCGCTCGCGCTGCTTCCCGCACAGATCTTCCTGGCATGGCGCACGTGGCGCGCTCAGCAGCGCGGCGCGGTGCTGATCGCCGCGGCGTGGACCGCGGTCGCCGCCGTCGCCGGAGCTTGGATGACGCGCGATGCAGACAGCGGGATGCAGCTGTTCGCTCTGGCGCAGCGTTCGTTCGCGCCCTACGTGCATGCCGGGAGCGCGCGGCATGCGTTCAGTTTGTTCGACGCGCAACACGTGCTGGCCGTGTGCAACGACCTGCTCTTGAACGCGCCACTGGCCGTCGTGTTGCTGCCCTTCGTTCTGCGCGGTCGCACCGCGCACGCACGCGTTCGGGCGCACGATGCCACGGGTGCGGCCGGGCGCGCAGACGTGAGTGCGTATCTCGGCTGGGCGGCTGCAGGCTATGTCGCCTTCAGCTTCGTCTTCCATCGCGATCTCGGCGCCTACCGCGATTGGGATGTCCTCGCGCCGTACGCGTTCGTGCTGTTGCTGGCGGTCGGCGTGCGCGCCGTGCTTCGCGGGCGGCCGGCGGCGGGCGACCTGGTCGTGGTGCTGGTCGCCGGCGTGTTTCACACCCTTCCCTGGGTGCTGCTCAACGCGCAGCCGGAAAAGACCCTCGCACATCTCCAACGGGTGATGGCGTACGAGCCGCAATGGTCGCCGCACGCGCGCGGGTACCTGCACGAGGAGGTCGGCATCTACCACCGCACGCGGGGTGACGTGGCGCTTTCCCTGGCGGCGTATCGACGCGCCGTCGAGGCGAACCCGGCCGACGCACGCTATCGCGTCGGCCTGGCCAATCGTTACGTCGATCGTGGTGAGTTCGACAAAGCGGTTCCGCACTTCGAGGTCGCGGTGCAGAAGCGGCCGGATCTCGTCGGCGCCCACATTGGCCTGGCGCAAAGCCTGCTGCGGACGGGCGGTGATCCGGCGCGCGCCAAGGAGCACGCCGACGCCGCCGTGCGCGCGGAGCCCCAGAACGCCACCGCCTGGTACGTGCAGGGTGTGGCGTCGATGGCGTTGCGCGATGCGGATGGAGCGCGTGAGGCGTTGGAGCACGCGCTGCGATTGGATCCGAGCCTGGACGCCGCGCGACGTCTGCTGGAGAGGCTCGAGCGCGGTGCACGATGAAATTCAGCTGCGCGCGGCGTAGGCCTGCAGGCCGGCTTCGAGGACGCGCACGGCGTCGAGCAGATCTTCGCGTCGCAGAACGTAGGCAATGCGCACCTGGCGCGTGCCGGCGCCGGGTGAGATGTAGAAGCCGGCGCCGGGCGCCATCATGACGCTTCTTCCGTCCAGCTCGAAGTGCTCGAGCAGCCACTGGCAGAAGCTCTCGGCGTCGTCGACCGGAAGCTCGGCCATGAGATAGAAAGCGCCGGCGGGCGTGGTGCACCGCACGCCTGGAATCTTCTGCAGCGCCTCGGTCAGCGCGTCGCGCCGCGCCTGGTACTCGCGGCGCGTGCCCTCCAACCAATCCTGGGGCGTTTCGAGCGCCGCGTGGGCTGCGATCTGGTCGACGGTGGGCGGACACAAACGCGCCTGGCCGAAACGCAGCACGGTGTCGAAGATCTCGGGGTTGCGCGTCAGCAGACAGCCGACGCGCGCGCCGCAGGCGCTGTAGCGCTTGGACACGCTGTCGACGATGATGCCGCGGTCGTCGAGGCCCTCGAGGTGGAACAGGCTGGTGTATTCCTCGCCGTCGTAGACGAACTCGCGATACACCTCGTCGGCAATCAAGAACAGTCCTTGCTCCAGAGCCACGTCGCGCAGCATGGCCAGCTCTTCGCGTCGGAACACGGTGCCGGTGGGGTTGCCCGGGCTGGAATACAGGACCGCGCGCGTGCGTGAATCGATGCCCGCTTCCAAGACGGTGCGCGGCGGCAGGTGAAAGCCGTCCTCGGCGCGCGTCGGCACCGGTCGCACCTCCACGCCGGCCATGACGGCAAAGCCGCTGTAGTTCGTATAGAAAGGTTCCGGCACCAGGATGTTGTCGCCGGGCTCACACACGGCCATCAGCGCGAAGAGGATGGCCTCCGATCCGCCGGTCGTCACCAGGATCTGATCGGCCGAGACGCGAATGCCGTAGCCCGCGTAGTAGCGTGCCAGCGCCTCGCGATACCCGCGCAGTCCGGCCGAGTGACCGTAGTCGAGGACGGGGCCTGCGTACGTCTGATAGGCGTGCAGCATCTCGGCCGGGGTTTCGATGTCCGGCTGGCCGATGTTCAGATGATGGATGTGCACACCGCGCGCGCGCGCGGCCTCGGCATATGGAACGAGCTTGCGAATGGGCGATGCCGGCATGCGCTCGGCGCGTGCAGGGAGCCCCACGGTGCGTGCGGGTCGAAGCGTCATGCGCCCAGGGTAGCGGCGTCGGACCGGGGTCGTAAAGGTGTACGCGCGCAAGGCGGCTCGCAGGCGTAGAGGTGTCGCGCATCGTGCGGGTATCCTAGACTTCGGCACGGGACTTTGGCCCGGCGCGATGCGGCCCGATTGGACGGTCCGCGCCGCACACCACGGCGCTCGCGGCGGAACGGCTTGCGGCAACGGCTCGCGGGGCAGCGAGCGCGCTGCGTGGGAGGTTCGTGTGATCGATCTCGACAGACGCGTGGCTCTGGTGACCGGCGGATCGCGGGGCATCGGGGCGGCGACTTGCCGCATGCTGGCCCGCGCCGGCGCCGACGTCGCCGTGCACTACGGCCGTGCACGTGCCGCAGCCGAAGACGTGGCGCATGACGTGGAAGGCGCCGGTGGGCGCGCGTTCGTGGTGCAGGCGGATCTGCGCGACGCCGCGCAGTGCGATGGATTGCCCGGCACGCTCGACGAGGCCTGGGGCCGCTTGGACATTCTCGTGCACAACGCCGGCGTGTGGACGCACGGTCCGCTCGACAGGCTCGATGCCCGCGTGTGGGACGAAA
>JBFJHN010000042.1:0-9377 GCA_041613275.1 Candidatus Krumholzibacteriia bacterium
CGCTGGGCATGGTGGTTCTGGGCTTCGACAGCACCTTGCCCGTGACCATGGAGCATATGATCCACCACACGCAGGCGGTGGCGCGCGCCAAGCCCAGCGGCATGGTCCTCGGCGACATGCCGTTCATGTCGTACCAGGCGAGCACCGAGGACGCGGTGCGCAACGCCGGGCGCCTGGTGCAGGAAGGCGGTGCCGAAGCGGTCAAGCTCGAAGGCGGCGAGGCCGTGCGCCCGCGCATCGAGGCCATCGCGCGCGCCGGCATTCCGGTGATGGGACACCTCGGACTGACACCGCAGGCGGTGCATCAGCTGGGCGGGTACCGTGTGCAGGGTCGCGACGCGCGCGCGGTCGAGCGTCTCATGCGCGATGCCCAGATCCTGCAGGACGCCGGCTGCTTCGCTCTCGTGCTCGAAGCCATTCCGGTCTCGGTGGCGCAACAGATCACCGCGGCACTCGAGATTCCCACCATCGGGATCGGTGCGGGGCCGCACTGCGACGGGCAGGTTCTCGTGCTGCACGACCTGCTCGGGCTGTACGAAAAGTTCGTTCCCAAGTTCGTGCAACGCTACGCCGACCTCGCCGGCTCGACGCGCGCGGCGCTCGAGGCCTTTGCGCACGACGTGCGCACCGGACGGTTCCCCGACGAACAGCACAGCTACGGAGGGTGAGCGTGCAGCGCATCCGAACCCGCTCCGAGATGCGTGCGCATGCCGCGCGGCTGCGCGCCCAGGGCCGCAGGCTCGGGTTCGTTCCCACCATGGGGGCGCTGCACCAGGGACATCTGTCGCTGCTCGAACGCGTGCGTGATTGCGACACGCGCGTGGCATCGATCTTCGTCAACCCCATTCAGTTCGGTCCGTCCGAGGATCTCGAGCGCTATCCGCGCGATTTGGAAGCGGACGCGGCGCGTCTGCAGGCCGCCGGCTGCGATGTCCTGTTCGCGCCCGAAGCAGGCGAGATGTACGCGCCGGAGGCGAGCACGCGCGTGGTGGTCGGCGAGCTCGAAGACGCGCTGTGCGGTCGCAGCCGTCCCGGGCACTTCCGCGGCGTCGCCACCGTCGTCACCAAGCTCTTCCACATCGTGCAGCCGCACGTGGCCGTCTTCGGGCAGAAGGACGCCCAGCAGGTCCGCGTGCTCCAGCGCATGTGCGACGATCTGGACTTCGACGTGGAGATCCGTGTGGCGCCCATCGTGCGCGATCCAGACGGTCTGGCCCTGTCGTCCCGCAACGCCTATCTGGACGCGTCGGCGCGCGCCGAGGCACTGCTCTTGCACGAGTCCCTGCAATGCGCGCACGCGCGGGTGCGTAACGGCGAGCGCGACGCAGCGCGCGTGCGCGACGCCATGCGCGACGTTCTGAAGCGCGGCGCGCGGCTTGGCGTCGACTACGTGGAGCTCGTAGACACCGAGAGCCTGCGCGCGTTGGATGAGCTAGCCGGACGCGTGCTCATCGCCGTCGCCGCGACGGTCGACGGCACGCGGCTCATCGACAACCTCGTCCTCGACGTTCGCCGGGACGCGGTGCGCGAAGCCACGCTCGAAGCGCCAGGCTCGGAGCAGGATGGCACTCCCGCCGCGGGGGCGCCTTCCACCCAACCGGGAAGGACCAATGCCACAACGTGAGCTGGCCGCCGTCGTGTTGGCGGCGGGGATGGGCAAGCGGATGCGCTCCGATCTCCCGAAGGTGCTGCATCCGGCGCTGGGACAGCCGCTCGTGCAGCACGTGCTGGCCGCGGTGCGCCGCGCCGGCATCTGCCGCACGGTGGTCGTGGTGGGCCATCAGGCCGAGCGCGTGCGCAAGACGCTGGCCGGCGAAGACCTCAGCTTCGCCCTGCAAGAGCCCCAGCTGGGCACGGGGCACGCCGTGCAGCAGGCCGAGCCGCACCTGCGCGACTTCGAGGGCGACGTGGTCGTGCTTTGCGGAGACACACCGCTCCTGCGCGCCCAAACGTTGGTGGCGCTGCACGCCGCCCACGTCGAGCGCAACGCGCGCGCCACCGTGCTCACCGCCGAGGTCGACGATCCGACCGGCTACGGTCGCATCGTACGCGCGGCGAACGGCGACGTGCTGCGTATCGTCGAGCACAAGGACGCAAGCGAGGCCGAGAAGAGCCTGCGCGAGATCAACTCCGGACTGTTCGTGTTCGACGCCCGATCGCTCTTCCAGGCGCTCGACAAAGTCGGTGCCGACAACGCCTCACGCGAGTACTATCTCACCGACACGCTGGAGATCCTGCGCGCCGACGGCGCGCGGGTGTCGGCGTACCGTTGTGACGATCCGCGTGAAGTGTTGGGCGTGAACACTCCCGATCAGCTGCGCGAGATCGAACAGCTCTTGGCGCAGAGGATGGCGGATGCATAGGTTGTGGGCTCCGTGGCGCACGGCGTACGTCGAGGCCGCGGGTCGGGCAGAGAGCGAGGCCTCGGGGAGCTGCTTCCTGTGCGAGTATGCCGAGACCGGTGACGACGCCGAGCGTCACATCGTCCGCCGGTGGCCACGCTGGTTCGCGCTCCTGAACGCCTACCCGTACACGAATGGCCATCTCATGCTGGCGCTCGCGCGCCATCGTGAGAGCCTGTGCGACCTCGATGTCGAAGAGGCCGCCGGCCTCGCCGGCGCACTGGCCAGCTGCGAGCGTGCCCTGCGCGCCGCGTACCAGCCCCACGGCATCAACTTCGGCATCAACATGGGGCGCGCCGCTGGCGCCGGCGCCGCGGGTCATCTGCACATCCACCTCGTGCCGCGCTGGCATGGCGACACCAACTTCATGTCGGCCACGGCGGACACGCGCGTCCTGCCCGAGAGCCTCGCGGACTCGTTCGCGCGCCTGCAGCGCGCCTGGGAGGACTCGGCGTGACCGCGCGCAAGAAGCGTCGGACACCCCCCTGGTACCATCGCATCAGCCCGGTCACCTGGACGGTCCTGTGGTTGATGCTGGCGGCGAGCGCGTCGCTGGCGCTGCGTACCGCGCGCAGCGTGCAACGTGCTCCCGAGAGCGCACAGATTCAGGTCCTCAACGGCACAGGCGTTCCGGAGCTGGCGCGTCACGTCGCCACACGCCTGCGCGATCGCGGTCTGGACGTGGTGTCGGTGGGAAACGCGGACTCGCCGCGTTATCCAGAGACGCTCGTCCTGCTGCGGCGCGGCGACGCCGCGCTCGCGGACATGGTGTCGCGCCGGCTGGGCCTGGGCGTCGTGCTCGAGCAGCGCGACGCCACGCTCCTGGTAGACGTCACGGTCATCCTGGGGCACGATCTGGTGCGAGCGCATCCCGAGCTCGTTCCCGCAGCCGCCAGCACCGGCGCCGACGGGTAGCCGCGCTGCGCGCTGTCGCGTACCCTCGGGGAGGGGGCACGCCCCCGAACCACGGAGCCGTGCATGACGAACATCGGTGGAAGCGAGCTGCTCATCGTTCTGGTCCTCGCCCTCGTCCTTCTGGGCCCGCGTCGATTGCCCGAGCTGGGCGAGACGCTGGGTCGTACGCTGCGAAAGTTCCGCAGCGCCTCCAACGAGCTGCGCGACGAGATCGATCTGCTCGGGGAGAACGATCCCAAGAGCAAGAAACGCAAGTGACGCGGTTCCGGCGACGCGGTGGCGCGCTTGACGCTCCCGGAGGGCGTTCCTAGAATCGAGCGTCACCCGCGCACCATCCACCCATCCGCTTTGCGACGAGGCTGCGCATGTCGAGCTCGCACGTCTTCGACCACATGGTGGGGCAATGCGAGGCCATGCGGAGCGTTTTCAGCTCGATCGTGAAGCTCGCCCCGACCGATCTCACCGTGCTCATCGTAGGCGAAACCGGCACCGGCAAGGAGCTCGTGGCGCGCAGCCTGCACGCGCGCAGCCCGCGACGTGACGGGCCGTTCGTGGCCATCAACTGCGCGGCGCTTCCGGCAACGCTGGTGGAGTCCGAGCTCTTCGGTTTCGAAAAAGGCAGCTTCACCGGAGCCGTGGCCGCGCACATCGGGCACGTCGAACGCGCCCACGAGGGCACGTTGTTCTTGGACGAGATCGCCGACATGCCTCTGGGCGCGCAAGCCAAGCTGCTGCGCGTGCTGCAGGACCGGCGCGTGACGCGATTGGGGTCCACGCGCGACCGCGCCGTCGACCTGCGCGTGCTCGCGGCCACGCATCAAGATCTCGTCGCACGTGTCGAGGGGCGTTCCTTCCGTGCCGACCTGTTCCATCGCTTGAACGAAGTCCAGCTGCCCCTGCCGCCGCTGCGCGAGCGCGGTGACGACATCGAGCTCATCGCGCGCAGCGTGCTCGAGCGCGTCGGGCGTGATCTGGGCCGTACGCTGCGCTTCACCGACGCCGCACGCGCGGCGCTGCGATCGCATCCCTGGCCGGGGAACGTGCGCGAGCTCGAGAACTCCGTGCAGCGCGCAGCCGCTTGCAGCTCCACGGAAGCGCTCGACGTCGGCGACCTGTCGTTGCGAAACGGGCGCGCAGCGCTGCGTCTGGATGAGATCGTCGCGCGCGCCATCGAGAACGCCGTACGCGAGAGCCTGCGAGCCCACGCGGGCGACGCTGCTGCTGCTGCGCGCTCTCTGGGCATTCCGCTCGAGGAGCTGCACCGGCTGGCCGATCGACCCGGCGCGCCTCAGGCTCACGACTGAGGCGCCTGCGAAGGGGGACTTGTGCGCACCGCATTGCGTTGGAAGCTCGGGTGGATCGTCGTCGCGGCGCTCCTGGGGCCGGCGTGCGGCAAGAACGACGCGCCCCCGAACGCCACGGACGATGCTCCGCCGGCGCACGGGGGCACGGTGGTCGTCGCGCTGGCGGACGAGCCCGAGTCGCTCATCCCATACGCGGGCGGGAGCCTGACGTCCACGCGCGTGCAGAGCTTCATGTTTCGCTATCTCGCCGACACCAATGCCGATTTCGCCACCTACTCGCCCTATCTGGCGCGCTCCTGGGAGTGGAGCGACGACCGCCTGACGCTCACGATGCACCTGCGGGACGACGTGTACTGGACCGACGGCGTGCAGATGACGGCCGACGACGTGTGCTTCTCCTGGGAGATCGCGCGCGACCCGGAGATCGCCTGGCGCTCGCGACACTGGAAGGAGCGCATTCCCGAATGCGAGGTCGTCGATCGTTTCACGCTGCGCTACCGCTTCGACGAGACGTTCTACGACCAGTTCCGCTACGCGCGCGAGGGGTTCATCCTGCCCAAACACCTGCTGGAGGACGTGCCGCGCTCGGAGTGGAGTTCGTGCGCGTTCGCCCAGAACCCCGTGGGTCTCGGGCCGTTCAAGCTCGAGCGTTGGGAGCGCGGACAACGGATCGTGCTGGTCCGCAACGAAAACTACTTCGACAAGCCCTTGCCGTATCTGGATCGCATCGTCCTCGAGTTCGTCCGCGAGCCGTCGACACGTATGGGACGCCTGCGCGCCGGCAGCGTCGACTATCTGCCGGACGTGCCGCTGCGCGATGCGCGCGAGCTCCAGACCACCTTCGAGGCCGGCGAGAGCGATGTCCGTGTCGTCAGCGTGCGCGGTCGTGGCTACGACTTCATCGGCTACAACGCCACGCAGCCGCGCTTCGCGAGCCCGCGCGTGCGCGAGGCCTTGACCCGTGCAATCGATCGGCAGGCGATCGTCGACGCTCTGTGCCACGGATACGCCGAAGTGTTCGAGAGCCCGATCGTGCCGATCCTGTGGGCGTACAACGCGCAGCACCCGATCACGCCGTACGATCCCGAGGGCGCGCGCGCTCTTCTGGCGGCCGAGGGCTGGACGGACACCGACGGGGACGGCTGGGTGGACCGGGAGGGCGAACGCTTGGAGTTCACGCTGATCACCAACAGCGACAACGCGCTGCGCACGCAGGCCATCGTGCCGGTGCAGGAGTACTGGCGCGCCATCGGCGTGAAGGCCAATCTGCGTACGCTCGAGAAGGCCACGGCGCTTCAGATGCGTGCCGAGCGCGACTACGATGCCTTCTACGGCGGTTGGAACGCCGGTCTGTCCCCCGGTGCCACCATCTTGGGACTGTTCGGCTGCGACTACGTGTCGACCAAGAACAACTTCACCGAGTACTGCAACGCCGAGGTCGACAGCTTGGCCCTGCAGGCCTACGACATGGTCGACCTCGACGCGGCGCGTCCGCTGTACCACCGTATCCAGGAGCTCATCGTCGCCGACCATCCGTACACCTGGATGTACTACGAGCACGATGTCGTTGCGTACCGTGCACGCGTGCGCGGCATCCGGGTCGACGCGCGCGGCCGCTTCTTGAACATGGAGGAGTGGTTCGTGCCGCAGAGCCTGCAGTCGGGCATGGCGGGTCGCTGAGCTCCCGATCCCGATGCGGTCTCAGCGCGCGGCCGCGGCCGGCAGGGCCTCACCGGGTGCCGGCATCCGCCCCAGCATGCGTGCGGCATGGAACACCAGCCGCGCCACCCGCGTCACTTTTCCGACGTCGACGCGCTTCCAAGCGTCCTCCGAATCGTCGCTCGAGGCGTCGCCGTCGTGCAGCGTCCAGGTCCGCACGCCGGCGTCGTCCCAGTGCGCCGCCGAGTACGCGTGCGGCCCGGGCTCGAACTCGGTGCCCGCAGCCGGAGCGCGAAAGCGCCGCGGCTCCAAGAGCAGCGCGCCGGCGTCGAGGAACGCCCGCGTATTGACCGAATCGAACAGCGCCACGCCGTCGTCGTTCGCGGGCCCCACCACCTGCAGGCGGTCGCCGCCGCGCCCCACGGCCTCGATCAGCAGCGACGCGCGCGGTGGGGGCAGCTCGAGCACGCGCCCCCAGTCGCGCAGCAACGCCGCGGTACCCAAGCCGCCGAGGAGCTCGGCTCCGGTGAAACAGACGACCACGGGTCGATCGCGCGGCGTGTGCACGGCGCGCAACGCACGGGTCACCTCGAGCAAGGCGGCAACCCCGCTGGCGTTGTCGTGGGCGCCGCGCACCACCTCGCCCGAGCCGGTGAGCCCAGCCTGGTCGTAGTGCGCGCTCAGCACCACAGGCTCGACGCCGGGGGCGCCGGGCAAGAGAGCCACGAGATTGCGACCGAGCGAGACCTCGTGATCGAACGCCACGCGCACGCGCACCTCGGAGCATGCCGCGGCGCTCAGACCGGGTGCGAGAACCAGCACGGGAATCGCGAGACGCGAAACTTCGCTCCAGGCACGTGACTGCTGCAGCGTGGCGTAGCGGTCGACCGTCCAGTGCGCGCGGCGTGCCTGCACGCCCGCGAGGCGTGCAAGCGTATCGTCGGCGAGGCTGCCGGGATACGTCGTGCTCGCCAAGGATTGCCAGCCCGCGACATCGTCGAACAGCACGGCTGCGGCGCCGAGCTCGGTGAGTCGGAGCGCGATCCGGTACAGAGCGCGGTCGGCGCTCTCGTTCACACCCCGTTGCACCGCGGACGAGCTCACGCGCACGACGCGGCCGGCGAAGCGCGCCGCGCCGAGCGCGAGCTGCTGCGCATCGTCGAGCCGCGTCGGAATTCCCAGGACATCGCCCTCACCCGAGAAGACGAGCGGCAGGAATCCCTCGCCGGCGCGCGCGTGGTGCGAGCGTCCTTCGCACAAGAACGACAAGCGCGTGCGCCGCGCCGGACGCGACAGCGTGACGTCGAAGTAGTGCTCGAAGAAACCGGGCGGCCCGTGGCGGAGGTCCGCGGCGCGCGTCTGCGCGGCGAGCCCGCGGGCGCGCAGGGCGTCGTGCAGAAGAGCGACGGCGGAGTCGGCGCCGGCGGAGGCGTGACGCCGTCCAAGCAGGGCTTCCGAGGCCAACGCCTTGCCGGCGGCGTCGATGTCGGCGGTGCGAATGTCGCGGGTTGCGCGCTCGATCGGGTCGCGCTCACGCGCGCACGCCCCGACGCCGAGAACGAGGGGGACGAGCGCTGCATAGACGCAGCGGCGCAAGACGGGCGACGCGGGAGCGGATCTCATCCACGCAGTATAAACGAGGCCGCGCCCACGCACGCGGCCGACGTCCGAATGCGCGCGCTTTTGCTATGATGCGGCACCTCGATCCGTCGTTCGAAGGGCGTCCATGAAGAGCATCCGCTGGTCCATCGCCTCGCTGGCCGTCTTCGGCGGCATCACGCTGCTGGCGCTGGCGCTGTTTGCGCTCTTGGTGATGCTGAACCTGATGACGCCGAACGGCGAGAGCGCGGCGATCTACTGGATGTGCGCTGCCTGTGCGATCGTGTTCGGGGGAGCCTGGCTCCTGCTGGTCGTGTGGTCGTACGTCGACGCGGAGAAGCGGGGCATGAACGGTGCGGGATGGGCGCTGCTGGTGTTCATCCTGGGATTCCCTCTGGGGCCGATCGCGTACCTCGTGTTCCGCAAGCCCGCACCGGATGGCGCGCCGCCGCCCAGCATCGAACCTACGGTGTGATCCACGCCAACGCCCATTGGCGGCCCGTCTGCGCTCCCTGCTTGCGATGGGAGTAGAACAGCTGCGGCGTGCATCCGGTGCACGGGGCCATGGCGTGGATCTGCTCGGAGGGAACGCCGCTCGTGCGCGCCTGCTGCGCGTTGGCGGCGCGCAGGTCGACGTGTGTTTCGCCTTCGACGCGCACGACCGCATCGGGCAGCGCGCCGCACACTTCGTCCCCGACCGCGTAGCAGCATGGGCCGATGCTGGGCCCCATGGCCACCCAGACGTCTGTGGGATCGGTTCCGGCGTCGCGCAGCGTGCGTACGGCCACGCCCACGATTCCCGCCGCAGTCCCGCGCCAGCCGGCGTGCACGAGGGCGACGCGCCGCTCGCGCGCATCCCACAAGAACACCGGAACGCAATCCGCCACGCCCACGACGAGCACCCGTCCCACGTCAGCCGTCCACAGCCCGTCGGCGCGCGGTGTGGGTGCGGCATTCGTGTCTGCCCCCGCGCCACGCGGTCTGCGCGCCTCGAGCACTGCGGCACCGTGCACCTGGTGCAACGTGTGCCAGGACGCGCGTTCGAGCCCGAGCGCGCGGCGCAGCAGGTTGCGGTTCGCGTCCACGTCGGCCGGGCGATCCCCGGTGGCAGCGCTCAAGTTGAGCGCATCGTACGGTGCGGCGCTGCGGCCGCCCCGACGCGTCGTGACCGCCAGCTGCAGCCACGGCCACTGCTGGGTGCCGGCGGGACGCCACACCTGCACGTCGCCGAACGACTCGAAGGCTCCTTCGCCCGGTGCGGATGCCACGGAGCGTTTCACGGGTTTCACGCGGCTCACGGCTCCTCACATTGACGGCGCGCCCAGGCGCCCGCTAGGCTCGCCGGAAGACTTCGGAACAGTCCCATCGCGGTCGCAGGACGCGCCTCACTCTTCGGGAGGAGAATACGGTGCGTTGCTCGTGGTTACCGCTTCTTTTCGCCGCCGTGATGCCGGCCTCCCTGATGGCGGCGCCCATCACCGAGTTCGTGGACTTCGAC
>JBFJHN010000043.1:0-9362 GCA_041613275.1 Candidatus Krumholzibacteriia bacterium
CGCCTGCAGCCCGCCCAGATGGTGGACACGGGTGAGCTGCCCGCCGGACACCCGCCCGTGGACGCCGGAGCTCCCCCTGCCCGCGCCGACGGGACTCCGGGTGCCGCCGGCCTGCGCTGGAACACGCCGGAGGGCTGGCATGCGCACGCCGGAAACGGCTCGTTCCGCGTCGTCAGCTTTCATGTCGGCGGCGATCCCGCCGACGCCGAGGTCACGATCACGCGCTTCGCGGGGGGCGCCGGCACGCTCCTGCCGAACATCAATCGCTGGCGCGGGCAGATCGGCCTCTCACCGGTGGCGCAGATCTCGGATCAACCGTTGGACACCGTGCAGGTAGGCGACCAGGAAGGACGACTCCTCGACATCGCCGACGCGCGCGCCGACGACCCAAGCCGCCAGCGCATGCTCGTCGTCCTCTTGACGCGCGACGACATCGCCTGGTTCGTGAAGATGACCGGACCCCACGACGTTCTGGAAGAGCAGCACGCGACCTTTGTCGAGTTCGCGCGCGGCCTGCGCTTCGTTGCGGAGGAATCTTGATCCCTGAGAAAGTTTGGCGCGCGCTCGCGTCTCTGAAGCTCACCGTCTGGCTGCTGGCACTGCTGATGTTCCTGGTATTTGCCGGCACCTGGGCGCAGATCGACATGGGCATCTGGGAGACGCTGCGCACCTATTTCCGTTCGTTCATCGTGTGGATCCCGTTCGCGATCTTCTTTCCGCGGCACTGGGACGTGCTCGGGGGTCTGCCCTTCCCCGGCGGCTACCTGCTCGGCACGCTGCTGATGATCAACCTGGCGCTCGCGCACGCGACGCGCTTCGCGTTCGCGCGGCGCAAGATCGGCATCTTCCTCATCCACTTCGGCCTGGTGCTGCTGATCGTCGGCGAAGCGGTCACCGGCTACTTCGCCGAGGAAGGCCGCATGTCCATCGACGAGGGACAGACGGTGCACTTCGCGGAGGACACGCGTGAGGTCGAGCTGGCGGTCATCGACCCCAGCGACCCGCAGCAGGACCGGGTGGTTGCCATCCCGCACGCAAAGCTGCGTACGGGAGCCCACATTCGCCACCCCGAGCTGCCGTTCGACGTGCACGTGGAGCACTATTTGCCAAACGCGGAGCTCTTCGAGTCGGAGGAACCGCTGCCGCCCGTGCCGCATCCGGGCATCGTCACGGCCAACCGCGGCTTCGCCGCCGAGCTCAACGCGCGCGCCCGCCCGCGGCAGGTGGCGAGCGGCGTCGATCAGGACGAGATCGATCTGCCGGTCGTGCACGTGCGTCTGTCGCACGAGGGCCGCGACCTCGGCACGTGGATGGCAGCGTTGTACTTCACGCTGGTGCCGCGCTTCGGCATGCAGCCGGTCGTCGTCGACGACAAGACCTATCTTCTGGGCCTGCGCTACAAGCGCGTGTACAAGCCGTACTCGGTGCACCTGGTCGACTTCAGCCACGATCGCTATCTCGGCACCGACACGCCGCGCAACTTCTCCAGCCTCGTGCGTCTGGTGGACCCGTCGCAGAACGAGGACCGCGAGGTGCTGATCTACATGAACAACCCGCTGCGCTATCGCGGCGAGACCTTCTATCAAGCCAGCTTCAAGCAGGGTGACGGCGGGACCGTGCTGCAGGTCGTGCGTAACCCCGGCTGGCTGCTGCCGTATGTGGCCTGTACTCTCGGGGCCCTGGGCATGCTGATCCACTTCGGCATGCATCTGACCCGTTTCGTGAACCGGAGGCGCGCGGCATGACACGTGAACCCGACAAGAACGCAACGCCTCCCGTGACGTCCAACGTCGACGAAACCTCCGCGCGCGGCGGTGGCTCGCGCCGCGGCTGGCTGGCTGCCGCCCTGCCCGCGGCCATGCTCGCCTTCGCCGTCGTCTATCTGCTTGCGCCCTTCCGCGCGCCGCGCGAGGAAGGCTTCGCGCTGTCGCTCTTCGGCCGCCTGCCCATCGTCGACCAGGGGCGCACGAAGCCGCTGGACACCTACGCGCGCACGACGCTGCTGGCGATCTCGACGAAGCAGACCCTGTATCTCTCAGGAACCGACGGCACCTCGGAACGCGACGAGCGTACGGACCACGGCCGCATTCCCGCCATCCACTGGCTGCTCGACGTCATGTCCAAGCCCGATACCGCGCGCGGCTATCGAGTCGTGCGCATCGATCATCCGGACATCAAGAGCATCCTGGGCGTCGATCGGCAGCGGAAGTACTTCTCGGTCGAGGAGATCGTCGCCAAGGGCGACGTCCTGGATGCGCAGTTCGCGCGTGCGCGCGAGGTGGCGGCGAACGACCGCACGCCGTTCCAGCGCCACGTCTTGAAGCTCGGACAGCGCCTGCGGCTGTACTTCGCCACCGAGGACGTTTTGAACCTTTTGCTGGTGCCGCCGGCCGACGAGAACGATCGCGAGGGTTGGATGACGTTTACGGCGGCGCGCGCCGACACCGGGGCGCATTCACGTCTGCTGCCCGCCTCGGACGCCTATCTGGCCGCCATGCAGTCGTGGCGCGAGAACGATCCAACGGTGTTCAACGCCGCCATCGCTCAATACCTGGAAACCCTGGACACCCGGCTGCCCAGCGTTTCGCGACGCATGTCCTTCGAGACGCTCTTCCACCGCGTTTCTCCGTTCATGCGCTCGTTGGCGCTGTACGTTCTCGTGTTCCTCCTGGCCGCGTTCTCGTGGCTGCGCATGTCGAGTCCGCTGGCGCGGGCGGCGCTCTGGGTCCTCGCGGTCACCTTGGTGATGCACACGCTCGGCCTCGTCGCGCGTGTCTACATCCAGGGGCGCCCTCCGGTCACGAACCTGTACTCGTCGGCCATCTTCGTGGGCTGGGGAGCGGCCGTGCTGGGGCTGGTTCTGGAACGTATCCACCGCAACGGCATCGGATCGGTCACGGCGGCGGGCACGGGGTTCTTGACGCTTCTCGTGGCGCACAACCTCTCCCTGGATGGCGACACGATGACGATGATGCAGGCGGTGCTGGACACGAACTTCTGGCTCGCGACACACGTCGTCGTGATCACGCTGGGATACTCCGCCACGTTCCTCGCCGGTTTCCTGGGCATTCTGTACGTGTTGCGCGGCCTGTTCACACGCACGCTCACGCTGGACGTGCAGCGCAGCCTCACGCGCATGATCTACGGCATCATCTGCTTCGCGACGCTCTTCAGCTTCGTGGGCACGATCCTGGGCGGCATCTGGGCCGATCAATCGTGGGGACGCTTCTGGGGCTGGGATCCCAAGGAGAACGGCGCGCTCCTGATCGTGCTCTGGAACGCGTTGGTGTTGCACGCCCGCTGGGGTGGAATGATCCGCCAGCGCGGCCTGGCCGTGTTGGCGATCGCCGGCAACATCGTCACCACCTGGTCGTGGTTCGGGACCAACATGCTGGGCGTGGGTCTGCACGCCTACGGCTTCATCGACTCGGCGATCTTCTGGATGTTCGTGTTCGTGGCAAGCCAGCTGGCTCTGATCGGCCTGGGGCTGATCCCGCTGCATCTCTGGCGCAGCATGCCCGGCGCCAAGACGCCAACGCCCAAGGCGCCGCGCGAACGCGACGACGACGTGGGTTCGCTCACACCGGCGACGCCCTCTCCGCGCTAGGACACCATGAGTCCGACGACGTGACGCGGTGCTCGCCCCCTCAGACGTTCATGAGCACGATTCCCACGGCCACGACGGCCGCCGCCACGGTGCGCCGGCGACCGAACGGCTCGCGGAGCAGGCGCGCTCCCGCCCAGGCGGCCAAGACGACGCTGGTCTCCCGTAGCGCGGCGATCGGCGCGATGGCGCCGAGGCTGTAGGCCCAGATCACCAGACCGTACGCCAGCGCGGCAAGCAGACCGGCCACGAGCGCCTTGCGCCCGGGGCCGCGCACGTGCTCCATCAAAGCGCGCGGCCGTCGCAGCCCCACGAACACGAGCAGCGGCAAGCCTTCGAGGAAGTTCATCCACAGAATGTAGGAAAGCGGGTTTCCGCTTGCGCGGACCCCCATGCCGTCCGCGAGCGTGTAGCTCGCAATGAACACGCCCGTGGCCAACGCGAACCCGATGGCACGACCGCGATGCTCGCGGCTCGGCGCGTGGGCCAGGCTCGCGACGCCAAGACACGCAGCGACGACACCGAGCATTTCCACGGGTTCCAGGGACTCACCGAGGAGAGGCGCGGAGACCGCGACGACGAGCAGCGGTCCGGTGCCTCGCGCAATCGGATACACCTGGCTGAGGTCGCCCCAGCGATAGGCGCCGAGAAGCGTCGCGTAGTACCCCACGTGGAACACGACGCTCCAGAACAGGAACGGCCACGATGCGTCGGCGGGTCGAGCGACGAAGGGAATACACACGAGGCAGGCCAGGCTGCCCGTTCCCATCATGAGCACGAGCACCAGCGTGCGCTCGTGGCTCACCTTCAGGAACGTGTTCCATGCCGCGTGCAGGACGGCCGCCATGAGGACGAGACCGACGACGGTCGGATTCAGGTTCACGTGGTGTCGTCCCCGCGGGTCGGTGAGGTTGGCGGCGAATACCGACGGATCGGCCGTCGTGACGCTAGGCACCTTGCATAGCACGCATCCGCGGTAACCCGCGAGCACCGTGCGTCGATGCGAAGCGGGATTGCGATGAACGCCACGAACAAAGAACGCCGCGCACCCCGTGGCGCGCGGCGTACGTCATGTTTCGGGTCCCGTGAGGGTGTTGCCTCCTTGCGGGGGGATCAAAGGAGTTCCTGACCCAAGCCCAGCTTCCCGGATGGGCTTGGCCACCCCCACGGCCCCTACGAACGAGGGCTGCAACTGCGTTTCAGAGCGGGTGCCGCCGGTCGCGAGCGACGGGCCGCAGGTACCGTCGGCCGGTCCGGATCGGCACCCACACACTGTTCCGAGGCGTTGGCCTTCAGAGCTTCGCAAAACGCGCCCACCGCGTAAATCCGTAGAAGTGCGGATTTTGCGCGACTCGTCGCGGTCGTCGTCCCTTCATCCGCGGGGTTCGTGGCGCGTCTCGTCGTCCGGCGCGCTCACGTCATCGTCATCGCGGGCATCGTCTTCGTCGTGGGACACCTCGGGGGGCGACGGCTCCACCGAGATCAGCTTCCTCTCGATGGCGAAGCGCACCAGCTCGGTCTGGTTGCGCACCCCCAGCTTGCGCGAGATGTTGGCCCGGTGCGTTTCCACCGTACGCGTGCTGATGAACAGCTTGTCGGCGACCTCGGGGCTCGTTTCGCCTTCCGCGACGAGCTGAAAAACCTCGCGCTCCCGCTTCGAGAGCGTGTCGTAGGGGTCGAACGGAGCGCTCGCAAGCTCGTGCTGGAGACCGTCGATGTCGACGTTCGAAATGTGCGGGCTGAGGTAGCAGTCGCCGCGTGATACCGCACGTACCCCGTTGATGAGATCGGTGACGTCCGCCTGCTTGACCACGTAACCCGAGGCACCGTTCTGCAGCGCACGCAGCACGTACGCCCGATCCGGGTGCATGGACAGGACGAGCACGCGCGTGTCGGGGTGCTCCTCGGTCACGCGTCGCGTCACCTCGAGGCCGTTCAGCCCAGGCATCATGATGTCCAGCAGCAGAATGTCCGGATGCAGCTTCTTGACCTCTTCGAGCGCCTGGCGGCCGTCGCCCGCCTCGCCCACCAGCTCGAACTCGTCCTCCGACTCGAGGAACCAGCGCAGCGTTTGCCGCACCAGCTTGTGATCGTCCGCCAACAGGATTCGTACGCTCATGAGTCATCTCCTCCGCCAACACCGTGGTCGGGTTCGATCGGAATGCGCACGGTCAAGCGCGTGCCCGCGCCTTCCTCGGATTCCATGCACAACGTCCCACCGAGCACGGCGACACGCTCGCGCATGCCGACCAGCCCGTTCTTGTTGGAATCCGACATCGCCTGGGAAACGTCGAAGCCACAGCCGTCGTCGCACACCAGGACATGCAGATCCTCGTCGTCGCTCCACGCACGCACTTCCACCTCGTTGACCTGCGCGTGGCGCGCGACATTGGTCAGGGCCTCCTGCACCAGCCGGTACGCCGCGGTCTCCACGTCGGTGTCGAAGCGCCGCTCCAGAGCGCGGTGCTCGAAGCGGATATGGATGCGCGTCTGGTGCTCGAAACGCTCGAACATGGTTTCGAGCGTCGGCAGGAGTCCGAGATCGTCGAGCATCGAGGGACGCAGCTCGAGCGAGATGGTGCGCACCTTCTCCATGAGCTCCCCCACCAGCGCGCGCGCCTCGCGCAGCGTGCTTGCCTCTCCGCCGGCATCGGGGACCATCTCGATCATCAGCTTCAGTCCGGTCAGCGTCTGACCGATCTCGTCGTGCAGCTCCCGCGCAATACGCCGTCGCTCGGCCTCTTGGACCTCGACCAGGTGCGACGAAAGCGCGCGGGCGCGCTGTCTCTCCGCACGCGCCTCCTCGGCCTCGCTCACATCCAGCATGACGCCTTCGACGATGTTGCGGCCGTCGGCGCCGTCGCGCACCAGGACCGCCTCGTCGCGGAACCAGAGAGTCTCGCCGTAGCGCGACAGCAGCCGATACACGCTGTGCATCGGCTCGCCGCTGCGTCGGAACTGGCGCATCTCGGCGAGCACGCGCGCGCGATCGTCGGGATGGATGCGCTTCTGCCAGAGATCGGGGTCGGCCGTCCACTCGTCCTGCGTAAAACCCAGCTTGTCTTCGATCTGAGGGCTGATGTAGAGCGTCGTGCGCACGGCGTCGAAGGCGGCAATGTAGCTGATGACGGGCAGGCGCTCGACCAGGATGCGGTACTTGGCTTCCGCCTGGGACAGGCGCTCGTCCGCGGCACGGCGCTCGGTGACGTCCGTCGCCACCCCGGCAACGCGCGTCACGTTGCCCTCGCCGTCGAAGATGGCGAAGTTGCGCGTGCGGATCCAACGCACGCTGCCGTCCGGGCGCAGCAACCGGTACTCGCGGGGCGTGGCGAAACGATACGAGCCGTGTTTCGGGTCGGCGGCGGTGGCGCGCAGCTGATCGTACGCGTCCAACACTTCTTCGAGGTCTTCGGGATGCACACTGTCGAGCCAAGCGCGCCCGTGACTGTACACGTGGCTCAGCGGGCGACCCCAGAGCTTTTCGTAGGCCGGGCTGACGTAGAGCGTGTTCTGCGTCCGCGGATCGAAGAGGAAGAAGACGTCCTCGATGTGCTCCGTGAGCTGACGAAAACGCGCCTCGCTCTCGCGCAGCGCCATCTCGGTCTTCTTGCGCAGCGTGATGTCGCGCGAGAGGAGCGAAGCAGAAACGATGCGTCCGTCGCGTTCGACCGGGCCCACCGCGGTACCGAACCACCCGTCGATCACCGGGACGTAGGTTTCGTAGTAGGCGGGGCGGCCGCGATCGAAGACCGAGGCAAGGGCGTCCCGGATGGACTCGTGCGACTCGGGGTTCGTGTACTCGAAGATCGTCTGCTTGCCGATCACGTCTTCCAGGCGGATCTCTGCGGGGTCGGTGCGGTTGAGATAGAGGATCAGGCCTCGACGGTCGCAGATGCACACGAAATCGAACGGGTTCTCGACGACCGAGCGCCAGCGTTCCTCCGACTGACGCAGTCGCTCGAGCTCGTGCTGACTCGTTTCGCGCTCGGTTTCCACACTGTGAAGACGCGCCCCGACGGAGCGAACCTCGTCCAGGGCGCGTTGCACGGTGTCCACGAACGCGGCTTTCGCAGTCGGGTCGGTTCGATCGAGGGTTTCGAGGCGCCGCAGCTCCTGTTCGAGGATACGCAGAGGCTCGCTGCCTGGGGCGGGGCTCAAGCGGACCTCCCGGCGTGCGCGTAAGGCTGCGGATGGCGTGGTAGTTCCGGGACCTAGTCTACCATGCAGGGCACAACGACGACGACCCGGCGGGCTGCCGGGTCGTCCAAGCGTGGTCGGGGTGGTCGGATTTGAACCGACGGCCCCCTGCTCCCAAAGCAGGTGCGCTACCGGACTGCGCCACACCCCGAATCGTCGAAGGCTAGCGAGGCCGATGCGGCCGGGTCAAGGTGTCGCATACAGAGATTTGACGCGAGACCATGTGAGCGCCGTGACCGGAGTGGGCAGATGAGCGCCGATGGCGGCACGAATGGACGCTGCGCTGAAGCGTCCGATCTCGCCAAACGCCTCGCCAACGGAGGTGTAACGAATGACGCCGGCGGGATCGATGACGATGTAGTTGTCGTAGCGAATGCCGTAGGAGGCGTTGCTCTGCAGGTAGCCTCCACCCCAGAGCACCGGAAACGTCACTCCCGTGTTCTCGATGTAGGTGCGCGCTGCGTTGCTGGAGTTCTGCCACATCTCGATGGCGAAGGCCTGGAACCGAGCGCCGCGGAACTCCTGCCAGATCTGCTCGACGGCCGGACCGGCCGCCACGCACGTCGGTCAGCTGTAGCCGACGAACGCCAGGAGCACCACCTTGCCACGCGAGGCCTCGAGACTGTGCTGCATGTCGTAGGCATCCGGCAGCGTGAAGCCCGGCGCCGGGTCGCCCGGACCGAGGGCTCGCGCCGAACCCGGCAGCCCGGTGGCGCACGCGAGCAGGGCGAGCATGACGGCAGTGCGTCCGACCGCCGGCGCGATGCGCCGCGCACGTCCCAGCCGCTGTGAATCTCGCTTCCGCATGGATCCTCCCACCTGCGACCGCCCGAGGCCCTTCACGTGGAGCGCGACCATTCTACCACCATGGCTTCTCGAAACGCCTGCAGCGCACGCGCTCGGTGGCTCACCGCGTTCTTGCGCTCCGCAGGAAGTTCGGCGAGCGTGCAACCCTCGGACGGCAGATAGAACAACGGGTCGTATCCGAACCCGTGCGTGCCGCGTCGCTCCTCGAGGATGCGCCCGTCGATGCGCCCCTCGAACAACCGCGCCGTGGGCGACGCCGGTGTGGCGAGCGCGATGACGCTGCGAAAGCGCGCCCCGCGCCGCTCCCGAGGAACGCTCGCGAGCTCACGCAAGAGCTTGGCGTTGTTGTCGTCGTACGTGCAGCCGGGACCGGCGTAGCGCGCCGAGTACACGCCGGGTGCGCCGTCCAGCGCCTCCACCTCGAGCCCGGTGTCGTCCGCCAAGGACCAGGCACCCGTGAAGGCACAGATCTCGCGCGCTTTCTTGTTCGCGTTCGCCTCCAGCGTCTCGCCGTCCTCCACGACCTCCGGGCAGCCGGGGTAGTCGGCGCAGCCGCGCAGCTCGACGTCGAAATCGGCGAGCACCGCGCGCATCTCTTCGAGCTTGTGGGGGTTCTGCGTGGCGAGAACGAGCAGGCGTCCACCCATCATGCGGGTCCCATTTCCAGCGTCTGGCGCTGTAGCGCGAAGATGCGCTGCATGCCCGCACGCGCGCAATCGACCATGCTCGTGAGCTCCTCGTGGCTGAACGGCTC
>JBFJHN010000044.1:0-9351 GCA_041613275.1 Candidatus Krumholzibacteriia bacterium
GCTGCGCGCCGGCAACATTCCCGACTTCCTGCGCACGCTCAAGCAGGTGCACCTCGAACATCGCACGTGCGACGGACGCACGCTGCATGCGACGATCTGGGTGACGCCCGACTATCTGTCGATCGGCTCCGACGATGACTTTTTGCGCATCCCGCTCACGCGGCCCGCTTCCGTGCAGATCGCCGAGCACCTGGGCTTCGTGCTGCCGACACGCAAGATCGTCGACGCCATCTACGAGCAAGCCGAGTTCCGCTTCACGCCGCACCCGCTGCCGCCGGGACGCATGATGCGGTCCAGCGTCTACTACGTGCGCCACAACGAGATCATCGAGAGCGAGCACGCCGGTCGACCGCGCGGTGAACTCGTCGCTGGGCACAAGAAGGACGTGGTTCTGACGAACCGGCTCGTGGGCACCGAGCGCATCGCCATCTACGGGTGGCACCGCAAGGACGGCAAGCCCATCCAAGGTCTGAGCACCGTGCACGACGCGCGCTACGCCGACTACAGCCACGGGGTGCGCCTGGTGTATGCAGACATGTGTGTCGACGGCGCGAAGATGTCGTTCTACGACGTCATCGCCGACCGCGAGCTCGGGGTGCTCTTGAGCTACGAGGGGCTGATCGCGCGCTTTCGCGGCCTGATGACTCCGGCGCGCTGAGCCTCGACGACCGCCGCCGCATCGCGTGACACTGCGGGCGGCCACGGTTTCGCGACGCGCTGCGCCCCGTAACCTCAGCGCGGTGCGCTCTCTCGCGTGTCACAGCAACGAAAACCCAGATGGTAGTTGTGGTGGCTCTTGGGGTGTCGGACGCGCGAGCCGTGCCAATAGGGCGCCCGCCAGCGGCACCAGTCCTCGTGCGCGTACACGCGGTCGAACACGAACCAGCTGCCCTTCATCTCGGTGTGGCCGAGCTTCGTGCTGCCGCGGCTGGCCATCTGATCCTCCGCCAGCGGTAGGTTCATGTGCTCGGCGGCGTTGCCGTGCAGGTCGTAGACGAACAACGTGCTGCGACATTCCGGAAAGAATCCGGCGGGGAACGTGTTCGAGCCACACCGGTTCCAGCCGCCGCCGTCGCAGGCCTCCGACTTCTTCCCGGACGTGGCACAGATTCCCTTCTGGTACGCGGCGCCGTAGGACCAAGCCTTGGTTCCGCCGTGCAGGCGGTTGTGCGCGCGTCGCATCGCCGCCACGGCCACGTCGGGCGGTTTGTCGACCGCAAGCTCGAAGTGGTAGTCGGGCGCGAGAAGCGCGCCCGCGCACGCGCCCTCCCACTCGTGCGCGTCACACATGCGCTTGCCTACGATCTCGCACAAGCGTGCGGCCTCGCTGGCGCGTACCCAGACCACGGGATACGTGCACGGGATGTTCGGGAACTCGAACTGGTCGATACAGGCGGGAGCCTGGTCGGGTGTCTGCGTTTCCGGATCGTACAGCGGCGCCATGTAGCGGTGTCCACAGATCTCGACGAACTGGGCATTGTCGTAGTCGATCTCGAGCTCGACCAGGCGCGCGCGGCAGTCGTCCTCGCCGACCGGATGCACGCTGATCGCCGGATTGCCCTGTCCCATGAATCCGGCGCGCCGGAAGACGACGCGCACGGATTCGATCTGCGCATCGCTCAAGGCGTGCACCTCTCGCAACGCCGCAAAGAGAGCCTCGTTGTTCTCGTTCAGCGTCTTTGGAGAGCCGCCTGCGGAAGCGACGCCGGCGACGACGCACACCAGCGCGCCCGCAGCTCGATGTCTCCAGCGCACGCTGTTCGGGCGCGTCATGGCGAGTCCTCCTCGGGCTTGCGCAGCAGGTAGAAGAAATCCCGGTTGTCGGAGTACGCGACGTAGCGCGGAACTTCCTGCCCGTCGACGGTGGGGTCCACCTCGGCCATCTCGGCCACCAGACGCTGCACGACGAACTGCGAGCCGACGACGCGATAGACGGCAAGATAAGTATGCTCGGGCGCGTTCATGTCCAGGTGCATCGCGTACTCGCAGCCGCAAGCCTGGAAGACTCGTGCCATGGCCGGTGGCGTGACGCTGGTGAAGTAGCCGTAGATGAGGAACGTCCGTTCGCCGTCCTCCTGCAGACAGGCACCGGCGCGTAGAGTGCGTTGCTGCTGGCTCTGCGATCCCGACCAGTTTCCGCGTCCCCAGTCCCGTACGAGCGCGCCGGCGCGCGGGACACCGTGCGCGTCCGGTTCGACCAGCGCCACACCGTTCTGGCGCGCATGCACCAGCAGTCGATCCGCGCGCAAGTCCGCGGGACCCCACGTCTTCATGGCAACGCTGCCGTCGTCGTAGATCGCAAGCGTCGCCAGCCCCGGGTGAAGCGTGCTCAGAACCACGCCGCTCTCGACGAACCCGTAGTGGCTGCCGCGGTTCTGTGTCGACAGCGCACCCCACTTGAAGGCGCCGTGCGAGCGCTTGAAGCCGCCGGAAAACGTCGCCGCAACGCGATCCACGTCGAACGGAGTGAGCTTGCCCGTCCGCGCCAAAGGCGCGATGGTATCGAAGCCGTCGGGACCGGGAAGGCCGGCCACGCGCGACGCCTCGGGCACGCGGTCGGACCAGCCCACGCGCGGGTGTTCGGTGCCGAGCGCAAAACCCAGCTCGAACTCTGCGAGGTCGAAGGCAACCAGGTAGGTGAGCGCCGAGGCTTCGACCTTGTCCAGGGGAACCGCCGAAGCGCCCGTGACGTTCTCCGCAACGAGGTTGGGTGTGACCGCGCTGGCGAACACGCCAGGGTAGCCGTCCAGGGCGTACCAGCGTCCCGGAACCAGACCGCCGCGGGGCTCGCGCCGCACGACGAGGTTCAGGTCGCGCGCGTCCAGCGTGGTCTCGCGCGCCTCCGGCCGCACCAGGATCGGTGCCGGTTTGTCGGCGGCGGCATCGGCCTGGACGCCGCCCGCATCGCGCTGTGTTTTGGCCGTGCGCAGAAACCGGTCCCGGAAGAACTTCTCCTTGATGAAGTTGGTGATTTGATCCCCGTGTCGCACACGATCCCGAAGCACGTCGGCTGCCCACTCGCGTTTGGTGCGCTGTCCGACGCTGGGGTTCCTGAGGTACAAACGCTCGCCGCACAGAGGCACATAGGGGCGACGTTCCTTGCGGGCCGCCGCGATGCCTCCCGTACCGTCGGCGCTCCACAGCGTGCACGGCGTGGCCACGTCGTCTCGCACGAGCACGAGTCCGGCGCCGCCGTCCGCATCGAGCCGCAGGGTTTGAGCATGCGGAAACGGGTTCTCCAGGTGGTAGGCCTCGGCGGGGCCGGTCGGGCCTTCCACGTACAGGACGAACCACCGGTTCGCGTCGGGGTTCAAGTTGATCAGCGTCGCCGTGGCGCCCCGGCGCGGGCCCACGCCAATACGTGCGCTCGATGCGCTGCGACGTGGTTGCAGCTCGAGCACGCTGCGCTCTGACGTCGCCGCGTGCAACGCCGTGGAGGTCGCAGGATCGACGGCCACGGACGCAGCCACGAAGACGGCCATGGAGAGCACCATGCAGCGCACGGCGCGTTGCCGGACCCTGGGAGGAATGCGCCGGCGCGCGGTCAAGGAATGGGAGCGGCTCGGTGCGCAACGCGTCTGTTTCAAATTCGCTCTCGACCTCTCGGGCGTCAACGCGCCTTGGACGGGTGTTCCTAATGTCGATGTTCGGTGAGGCCCGTGTCAATGCGATCGAAGCGGCCGCGGTGCCGAGCGGTTGCGCCGTCGCTCCGACGCGGCGCGGGGAGGTGCGACGTCGCATATGGTAAGCTGCAGCGCGCCCGAACCGACGCGTGCCGTGCGCCTTCCTGCGCATGCCGCGGCGACAGCCGAGCTTCGTGGGTGGTGTGCCATGGCAGAATCGACCGACGCGCGCTCCTTGCGCCTGCGGCCGGCTTCCGGATCACCGGTGCAGGTGCCCGGCGTCCTGGTTCCGTTCCTGGAGCGCGCCACGACGGCCATTGCGGGCACCCGCGACGCGCACGGCATCCCGCACGTGCACCGTATCTCTTCGTGGCGGCTCAGCGCGGACCGGCGCGTCATGACGTGCAGCGTGGGGCGTTCGTTCGAGCCGCACCTGGTCGAGTCTCTTCAGGACAACGGTTGGTTCACGGTGACCATCGAAGAGATCGGGCCGCACGAGACCTACCAGTTCAAGGGGCGTTACCTCGAGCACGGCCCGAGCGACGACGAAGATCGTGAGGCGCACGAGCGCTTGACCGAGCGCTTCACGCGCGTGGTCACCTCGCACTTCGACATGAGCGAGGACGCCTGTCGCGCGCACCACGAAGAGCCGAGCCTCGCGGTGCGCTTCGAGATCCTGGAGATCTACGTGCAGACGCCAGGACCGGGAGCCGGTCGAAGGCTCGTGCCGCCGGAGAACGTGTCATGACGACGGTGCAGATGCCCGAGGCGGTGAAGCCGGTTCTGAACAACGGCATCCCCGCCATTCTGGTGACGTGTTCCGCCGAGGGCGTTCCCAACACCACGATCCTCTCGCAGGTGTACTGGGTGGACGAAGGCCACGTCGCGCTGTCGTTCCAGTTCTTCAACAAGACGGTGCGCAACGTGCGCGAGAATCCTTACGCCAGCCTGTGCGTCATGGATCTGGAGGGCTACGCCGACTGGGTCCTGCAGATTCGCTACGACCACTCCGAGACCGAGGGCCCGATCTTCGACGAGATGGAAATGCAGATCGAGGCCATCGCCTCCGCCAGCGGCATGTCGGGAATCTTCGTGTTGCGGGCTGCCGACATCTACAGCGTGGAGTCGATTCGGAAGATCGACGGCCGACCCAGCGCCCGCGTGTAGGACGCCATGTCCCCAAACGATCGCACCGACCCGCTCGCGCGCAAGAAGCAGGAGTTTCAGCTCCTACAGGACGTCTCCGCACGTATCAACGCCACGCTCCAGCTGGAGCAGATCTACGCGATCGCGCTCGAGACGCTCGCGGATCTCTTTGGCTTCGAGCACGCGCTCTTGTTCCTGCTCGATGCCTCCGGCGAGAAGCTGGTGGTCGTCGCCAGCCGCGGCTACGAGGGCCACGAGCTGGGCGGCGAAGTCCCCGTAGGCACCGGCGTGCCGGGCATGGTGGCCAAGAAGCGCAGGTTCCTGCACATGGACAATGTCGGACGCCAGCGCTCCTACCTTGCGGCGCAGCGCCGCAGCATGGTCGAGTCGGGCCGAAGTCCCGAAATCGGTGCCTCCTTTCGGGTCCCCGAGCTCGACGGCGTCCAAAGCCAGATCGCCATCCCGCTGCTGGCCAACGACGAGCTCATTGGTGTCGTCTCGGTGGAAAGTCGCAAGCCGCGGCGTTTCACCGAGGACGACCAGGTGCTCATCGCGATCGTCGCCAATCAGACGGCGAGCGCCATTCGCTCGGCTCGCCTGCACGCCGAGCTCATGCAGACCAACCGCGAGCTCGAAGAGCGCGTGCGCGCGCGCACCGCCGAGCTGGAAACCAAGCTGCAGCTGGCGGAGGAGTTCCTGCAGGACGCCAACCGGCGGGTCGAGGGTCCGCTGCTGGGGGATAGCCCGGCCATCGTGGACCTGCGCGCGGCGATCGCACGCTGCGCAGCCAACGACGATGCGGTGCTCATCGTTGGTCCGCACGGCGCCGGCAAGGAAGCGACAGCGCGCGCCATTCACGCGCAGTCGAAGCGCGCACGCGGGGCTTTCGTCCACGTACACTGCCCCCAGCTGACCTCCGAGGATGCCACCAGGCTCTTCGGCTCGGCGCTGCAACCGCAGAGCGATGGTGCGGCGAAGTCGAAGTTCGATCTGGCGCACGGCGGCACGTTGTATCTCGAAGGCATGGAAGAGCTCGAGATCGAGCTGCAGGTGCACGTGGGCAAGGCCTTGCAGCGTCTCGACGCGCAGCGCCAGAGCGGCGTGCCCTTCGAACCCGACGTGCGCGTGCTCGTCGGGGCGCGTCGCGATCTCCGAGTCGAGGTGCAGGAGGCGCGCTTCGACCTCGAGCTGCATCGCAGGTTGCTGCGCCAGCAGATCATCGTGCCTTCGCTGCGCGAGCGTCCCGAGGACATCCCGGTGCTCGCAGAGCACTTCGTGCGCCGGCATGCGCTGGAGCTGGGCAAGGACGTCGCGTCGATCGCACAACCCTCGATGCGTCTCCTGCAGGGCTACCGCTGGCCGGGGAACGTGCGCGAGCTGCGCCACGTCATCGAGCGCGCCGTCGTCCTGTCGCGGGGCGCGACGCTGGAGATCGACGAGGAGAGCCTCAACGAAGGCATCGTCTTCGGCACCTACCGACTGGTCAAGCAGATCGCCTCCGGCGGCATGGGCGAGGTGTGGCTGGGCAGGCACGCGCTGCTGGCGCGTCCCGCCGCGGTGAAGCTGATCCGCACGACCGGAATCGATGGTCAGAAGGAGCGTGAGCTCAAGGCCCGCTTCCGGCGCGAAGCGCAGGTGACCGCCGACCTCAGATCGCCGCACACGGTGCAGCTGTACGACTTCGGCATCAGCGACACCGGCACTTTCTACTACGTGATGGAGCTTTTGAGCGGCATGGACCTGGCCGCGATGGTGCGACGCTTTGGGCCGCTGCCCGCCGAGCGCGTCATCATGCTCCTGCAGCAAGCGTGCACGTCGCTCATCGAGGCGCACGAGCGCGGCTTGGTGCATCGCGACATCAAGCCGGCGAACCTGTTCGTCACCGCGCTGGGTCCGAACTACGACTTTCTCAAGGTGTTGGACTTCGGCACGGTGAAGACGACGCACGAGGACACGTCGGAGGTCACGTTGCAGGGCGCCGTGGCCGGAACGCCGGCGTACATGGCGCCCGAGCTCGTGCTCGGCAAGAGCGAGATCGACGCTCGCGCCGACCTCTATTCGTTGGGATGTTCGGCGTACTGGATGCTGACCGGTCAGCTCGTCTTCGAAGCCGAGAACGCATCGGGGATGTTCATGCATCACGTCAACACGCCCCCGCGTGCGCCCTCGGGGGTCGTGGAAACCCCCGTTCCGCGCGAGCTCGACGAGCTCGTGCTGCGCTGTCTGGCCAAGACACGCGAGGATCGTCCGGCGAGCGCGGCCGAGCTGCGCGAATGCCTCGGTCGCGTGGCGTGCGCCGCGGACTGGACCGAAGAGCGCGCGCGGAGCTGGTGGACGCTGCACGCTCCCGACGTGTTGTCGGGCCAGGCCACGCCCCGCGAAGACACGCCGTAGCCGGTGTTGCTGAAAAACGCGCGCTTCGCGTCGTGGCTCTAGTGTGTTTCGGCGAGCGCTGCGCGCAGGCTGTCCAGGATGCGGCGGCGCAGCATGGCCCAGGCGCGCGGCGCCTGGGCGAGCCACCACTCCTGATTGATCTCCAGCTCGATCCCGCAGTAGCGACGCGGCCCGAAGCGTCGGCGCATGGCGGTCGTCAGCCCGTCGTCGGAGCCACGATACGGGTAGTTGCGGCGCACGCGCAGGCGCGGGGTGCCGCGCCTCAAATGCGCCTGCCAGTCGAGGCAGAAGCGCGTCTCCGGCCGGCGTTGCGGGTCGTAGAGCAACCCCACGTCGCAGTTGCGTCGCGTGCCGTGGAGAACGGGTGTGAAGCTGTGCACGGCGACATGCAGCACGCGACGCCCGGCCCGCGCGTGGCGCTGCAGCGCACGTTCGACCTTGGCCCAATGCGGCGCGTGGTAACGCCGCAGGAGCGCGTCGCGCGACGGGGCGTCGAGAGCGCGCGTGATCTCCGAGAAGACGCGGGGGTGGTGCGGCGAGCGGTTGAGGTCGACGAGCAGCCGCGTGGTGGTGGACGCGATCAACGGCGCGCGCAGGTGTCGAGCGAGGTGGCGCGCCATGTCCAGCGCCCCCGGATCGTAGCCCAAATGGGAGCGCAGCATCGCGGCGCGGCCGGTGAACAAGGCGCGGTGCGCCGTCGGCACGCGCGCACCACCGTGTTCGCAGGTCAGAAGAAGTGCGTCGATCGTGCTCACTCGAACATCGCCCCGGCCTCGAGGCAGTCGCAGAGCCTGCGATAGACGTCGACGAGATTGTCGCGGCTGGTGTCGCCGTCGAGCGCGCGCACGATGCGGCGCGCCAGCGGTCCGCGTTGCAGGATGACGTCGAGCGGCGCGCGCCAAGCCGCTGCCAGGGGTGTGTCGAACACCAGGCTCGTGGCGAGGTGCTGCCACACCTGCTGGATGCTGCGATCGCGGTTGCCGCGCAGGCCGAAAGCTTCCAGGAAAGCGTGGTCGCGCACCGTCGCGCGCTCGCCGTGCTCGATGGCGTCGCGGAAGATCGAAGCCAGGCGGTCCACCGGCCAGCTCCTCTGCGATTCGTAGCTGGCCCAGGTGTTTTCGACGAGCGCGCGCACCGCCGCCGTCGTCAACGCCGCGACGGCCAGATCGGCGCGCGGGCACTCCTGCATGTCGAGCACGCGGATTTCGAGCGCCATGCGGTCGAAGCGCGCGATGGTGCCGCGCGCGTTCAGCCATTCGTAGCGCAGAATCTCGTCCGGATCGTGCGGCGCAATTTCCCGGTACATGGGCTCGAGAATGTCGGCCTCGTACGCCGCGCGCGTGAACGCGGGCTCGGGAATCACGTGGCCGCTGACGCTCGGCACGCGGCGCGCGTTGTGGCGGTAGAACTCCAAGCGGTTGTCGAGCATCGCGCCGATGCGTCCTTCGACGACGGGGGAGCTGGCTGCCAGGCCCGGCAGAAGCGGCAGCACCATGCGAATGGCAGCGTGCAGCCGGCCGAACTCGTCGTCGTCGGCGAACGGCAGGTTGACGTGCATGCTCTGCAGGTTGGACCAGCCGTGTCCCTGACAGCTGAAGATGCGGTTGAAGCTCTCGTAGACCGGGCTGTACTCGTGCGGCCACAGCTGCGTTTCCTTCAGCGGATCCATCCACGGGTGCATGCCGGTGGGCATGAGCCGGCCGTTGAACTCCTGCAGCGCCTCGGCGATGCGTGCGAGATCGCGCTGGAACAGCTCGGGGAGCTCCTCGAGCGTCTTGGCGGGGCCGTTGGTCTTGAGCTCGATGACGTGCAGCACGAGCTCGTTCGACCAGGCGATCTCGCCCTTTTCGACGTCCGACACATAGGTGCCCGCGAACGACTTGAGCACCTCGTCGGTCACCGGGAGCACCGACAGCGTGTGGGCGTCGACGATCATGTACTCCAGCTCGATTCCGAAGCCTTCGAACAGCCGCAGCGTCGGCTGCGGAATCTCGGTGTAGTCCCTCACGTCCTGCGTCCATTCGTCGGTCGCGATTCAATGCGCTGGCGGAAGACCGCCATGATGTGATCGTAAAGCTTGGATTTCAGAACCCCGTCCTCGACGCCCGAATCGATGCTGGGGTTGTCGTTCACCTCGATGACGTACACGCGGCCGTCGATCTACTTGAGATCGACCCCGTACAGACCC
>JBFJHN010000045.1:0-9019 GCA_041613275.1 Candidatus Krumholzibacteriia bacterium
CCTTGAGGAAGAGCTTGGTGCCTTCCCGCCGGCAGAGCTTGCATACCGCCTTCGTGTACCGAGCCATTCAGTGGACCTCCAAGACTTCCATCAGACGCGGCGTCGTTTGGACTGGCGACAGCCGTTGTGCGGCGTCAACGTGACGTCCTTGATCGCGCTCACCTCGAGGCCGGCGGCCTGCAGGCTGCGGATGGCCGCCTCGCGACCCGAGCCCGGACCCTTCACCCAGACCTCGACCTTCTTCATGCCCTGAGCCATGACCTCGCGCGCGCACGATTCCGCTGCCAGCTGCGCCGCGAACGGCGTGCCCTTGCGCGAGCCTTTGTATCCCATCTTGCCGCAGCTGGCCCAGGCCACGACCGCTCCGCTGGGATCGGTGATGCTCACCGTGGTGTTGTTGAACGTCGAGCGCACATGCGCGATGCCGCGTGCCGGGAGAACCTTCTTCTCCTTGCGCCGGACCTTGCGCTTCTTGCCTTTTTTCGCTTCCGCCAAACCGCGACCTCCGCGTGTTTACTTCTTCTTTGCGCCCGGACGACGCTTCGGTCCCTTGCGGGTGCGCGCATTGGTGTGCGTCCGCTGACCGCGCACGGGCAAGCCCCTGCGATGCCTCAGGCCCCGGTAGCAACCGATGTCCATGAGGCGCTTCGTGTTCATCGAGATTTCGCCGCGCAGGGCACCTTCCACCTTGTACTCGTTTTCGATGACCTGGCGCAGCTTGCCGGTGTCCGCTTCCGTGAGATTCTTGGCGCGCACGTCGGGTGCGATCCCGGTCTTCTTCAGGATCTTCTGCGACGTCGTACGCCCGACGCCGAAGATGTACGTCAACGCGACTTCCACGCGCTTGTCGGCCGGAAGATCGACTCCTGCGATACGAGGCAAAACCCTCCTCCTTCGTGATCCGGGTGTCGCGGGCTTGCGACACGGCGGTGGCGGCGCGGCAATGCCGCAGCCCGGCCCCCGCTCAGCCCTGGCGCTGCTTGTGGCGCGGGTTCTCGCACAGCACACGCACGACGCCGCGACGCCGCACGATCTTGCACTTGTCGCAGAGCTTCTTCACCGAGGCTCTGACCTTCATGACTCACTCCGACTCGTTGCGGCGTCCCGCCGTCCTCGACCTTGGGTCGTCGGACGCGACCCGCGCTCACTTGTAGCGGTACGTGATGCGCCCGCGGCTCAAATCGTAGGGCGAAAGCTCCACGGTCACCTTGTCGCCGGGAAGAATCTTGATGAAGAACATGCGCATCTTCCCGGAGATGTGCGCCAACACCGTGTGATCGTTTTCGAGCTTCACGCGGAACATGGCGTTCGGCAGCGCCTCCACCACCGTTCCTTCGACTGTGACGCCCTCTTGCTTAGCCAACAGCGACTCCGTCCAGTCCCGTGTGCAACGGCCCGGTCAACACCTCGGGCCCGTTGTCGGTGATCGCCACCGTCTGCTCGTAGTGGGCCGACAGCTTGCCGTCGACCGTCACGATGGTCCAGCGGTCGCGCTTCGTGTACACGTCGGCCACGCCCACGTTGATCATCGGTTCGAGCGCCAGCACCATGCCCGCCTTCAAGCGCGGCCCCTTGCCCGGCGGCCCGTAGTTCGGCACCTGCGGCTTCTCATGCAGGTGCTGGCCGATGCCGTGCCCCACCAGGCTGCGCACCACCGAGAACCCCGCGGCCTCGGCATGCTCCTGGATGGCGTGCGAGATGTCCGACAGCCGGTTGCCCACGCGCGCCTGTTCGATGCCCTTCAGCAGCGACTCGCGCGTCACCTGCATCAGCCGCCGGGCCTCCTCGCTGACGCTGCCCACCGCGAAGGTGCGCGCCGCGTCGGCGTGGTAGCCCTCCCAGATGGCCCCGATGTCGAAGCCGACGATGTCGCCGTCTCGAATCACCCGCGAGCCCGGGATGCCGTGCACGACCTCTTCGTTCACCGAGATGCACGCCGTCGCCGGGTAGTCCATATAGCCCTTGAACGACGGCTTGGCGCCGCGGCTCAAGATGAACTCCTCGACCTCTCGGTCGATCTCGGCGGTGCTCACGCCGGCCCGAATGCGCTTCTGGGCCAGGTCGTGACACCCTGCAACCACCTCGCCGGCCCTGCGCATGAGATCGATCTCCGCCGGCGACTTAAGAATGATCGTATCGGTCCAGTCCAACGCGCAGCGCCTCCGTCACCTGATCGATCGACTTCGACGCGTCGATCTCGATCACGTCGTAGTGCTTGCGGAAGAAAGCGAACAGAGGCCGCGTCTGCGCCTCGAACACCTCGATCCGCTTGCGCACCACCTCGGGCTCGTCGTCGGGACGCAAGGCCAGCTTCCCGCCGCACAGCGGGCAGGCACCGGCCTTCATCTCGCTGACGTTCGTCACGGCCTGGCACGCTTCGCACACGCGCCGGCCGCTCAAGCGTCGCACGACCACCTCGGGGTCGACGTTCAGGATGACGCCCGCATCCACGCGTTGCCCGATGCGCTCCGTCATCGTGCGCAGCCCTTCCGCCTGCGGAAGGGTACGCGGAAAACCGTCCAGCAACCAGCCGCGCCGCGTGTCGGGGTGTCCCAGACGCCCCTCGACCATCTCGAGGATGACCTCGTCCGGCACCAGCTGGCCTGCGTTCATGTACGACTCGGCTTTCTTGCCCAAGCCGGTGCCCTCGGCGACCTCGGTCCGCAGGATGTCGCCCGTGGACACGTGCGGGATGCCGTACATCTCCTTCAGCAGCGCCGCCTGCGTTCCCTTGCCCGAACCGGGTGCGCCCAGGATGACGATCCGCACGACCCGACGCCCTCCCTCAGAATCCGGTGCGGCCGCGCAACCGGCCCTTCTTGAGGAAGCCGTCGTAGTGGCGCATGAGCAGATGCGATTCGATCTGCTGCAGGGTGTCCAACGCCACGCCCACGACGATCAGAAGCCCCGTGCCTCCGAAGTAGAACGGCACGCCCGTCTGGCGGATCAAGATGTCCGGCAGCACGGCGATGAAAGCCAAGAAGATCGACCCGGGGAGCGTGATGCGCGTCAGAACCCGGTCGATGAAGTCCGCCGTCTTGCGCCCGGCGCGGATGCCCGGAATGAAGCCGCCGTTCTTGCGCATGTTGTCGGCCACGTCCATCGGGTTGAACACGATGGCCGTATAGAAGTACGTGAAGAAGATGATGATCAGCGTGTACAGGACGATATAGATGGCGCCACCGGGGCGCAGCCAGAATGCCAGCGACTGCGCAAAGTTGTTGTCCTGCATGAACGCCGCCAGCGAGCTGGGCATGACGATGATCGACTGCGCGAAGATGATCGGGATGACGCCGGCGGTGTTGATGCGCAGCGGCAGGTGCGTCGTGCGTCCCGTGAGCATCTTGCGCCCGACGATGCGCCGCGCGTACTGCACCGGGATGCGGCGCTGCCCCTGCGTGACGAGCACCGTGAGCGCGGTCACCGCGATCACCATCGCCAGCAGGAACACGCCCACGAAGACGTTCAGCGTCTGGGTCACGAACACCGCACGGATGGTGTTCGTGATGTCCGTCGGAAAGAGCGCCACGATGCCGATAAAGATGATCAGCGAGATGCCGTTGCCGATGCCGCGCTCGGTGATCTGCTCGCCCAGCCACATGACGAAGATCGTCCCTGACGTCATCGTGATCATCGTCAGCAGCTTGAAGCCGGTGCCGGGATTCGTGACCACACCCAGCTGCTCCAGGAACACGCCGATCGCGATCGACTGGAAGAACGCCAGCGCCACCGTCAGGTAACGCGTGTACTGGTTGATCTTGCGACGGCCCTCCTCGCCTTCCTTGGCCAGGCGCTCCAGGTACGGCAACACGGGCTGCAGCAGCTGCAAGATGATCGACGCACTGATGTACGGCATGATGCCCAGCGCGAAGATCGTGGCGTTGCTCAGGTTGCCGCCCACGAAGAAGTCGTACAGCCCCAGCACCCCCGCACCACGCGCGAAGAACTCGGCGAGAGCACGCACGTCGACGCCGGGGGTCGTGATGTGACTCCCGATTCGGTAGACGATCAGCAGCAGGATCGTGAACACGATCCGCTGCCGCAGCTCCGAAATCTCGAACATGTTCGTGATCTTGCGAATCATGATCGACGGTCCCTCGCCCCCGGCGACGCCTGCGCCGGGCGTTACGCGTCTTGGCTGCTCTCTTCGGCCGACCCGCTCTGGGCCGCACCGGCTCGGGCGCTCTTCTTGCGCCCCTTGCGTTCCTGGATCTCCACGCTGCCGCCCGCCTGCTCCACCTTCTGCCGCGCCGAGGCGCTGATGGCGTCCAGCTGAACGGTCAGCTTCTTGGACAAGTTGCCTTCACCGAGCAGCTTGACGGGCTCGAGCTTCTTCGACAGAAGACCGCGCTCGAGCAGCGCGGCGGCGTTGACGGTGTCGCCGTCCTCGAAACGCTCCTGCAGCGTTGCGACGTTGATCACCTGATAGGCGGTGCGGAACGGGTTCTTGAACCCGAACTTCGGGATGCGGCGCGTCAGCGGCATCTGGCCGCCCTCGAAGCCCTTGCCCTTGGGGGTTCCGGAGCGCGCCTGCTGACCCTTGTGACCCTTGCCGGCCGTCTTGCCCAGACCGGAGCCGGTGCCGCGGCCGACGCGCCTGCGCTTGCGGATGGCGCCCTTGGCGGGACGCACTTCGTTCAGCTTCATCGCGATTCCTTCTCCGGTTCGACGCGCACGAGATGCGCCACCACACGCACCATGCCGCGCAGCTGCGGGGTGTCCTCGTGCACGACGCTACGATAGTTGCGACGCAGTCCCAGGGCGTCCAGCGTGCGCTTGGCCTTGGGCTTGGCGTCGATACGGCTGCGAATCTGCGTCACGCGCACCTTCATCCGGACTCACCCCCGGCGTCCGCGGCGGCCGCGCTTGCGGTCTCGGCCGCGGCTTCGCCTTCGGCATCCCCCTTGGGCTTGCCCTTTTCCTTCACCGGGCGCTCCGGCAAACCGAACATGCGCTGCACGCTCATGCCGCGGCGCTTGGCCACGTCGGCGGCGCTCTCCAGCTGGCCGAGCGCGTTCATCGTGGCCTTGACGACGTTGTGCGCGTTGTTCGTGCCCAGCGCCTTGGTCAGGATGTCGCCCACGCCTGCGGCTTCCAGAATGGCGCGCACCGGTCCGCCGGCGATGACTCCGGTACCCGGCGCGGAAGGCTTCAACAACACGCGCCCCGCGCCATAGCGTCCCTGCACCTTGTACGGAATCGTGTTCCCCACCATGGGAACGTCGATTTGCGAGCGCTTCGCCGTCTCGCTGGCCTTGCGAATGGCGTCGGCGATCTCGTTCGCCTTGCCCAGCCCCACGCCGACGCGCCCCGAGCCGTTGCCCACGGTGACGAGCGCGTTGAAGCTGAAGCGACGGCCACCCTTGACGACCTTCGCGACGCGATTGATCGAGATCACATGCTCGATCATGTCGCTCTTTTCTCTGTCTCTGCGATCGCGATCTTGTCTGGCCAACGTCGACTCCCTAGAACTTCAGGCCGCCTTCGCGGGCGCCGGTCGCCAGCGCCGCGACACGTCCGTGGTAGCGGTATCCGCCGCGGTCGAACACGACGCTGTCGATACCTTTTTCCTTGGCTCGCTCGGCGAGCGCCTGGCCCACCGCACGTGCGCGTGCGATCTGCGCCGACTCGCCTTCCTTCGCGTTCACCGTCTGCAGCTTCAGGCTCGACGCCGCCGCCAACGTCGTGCCGGCCACGTCGTCGATGATCTGCGCGTAGATGTGTGCGCCGCTGCGGTACACCGACAGGCGTCCGCGCTGGGCCGTGCCCGCCACCTTCTTGCGCACGCGTCGCCGCCGCCGGGCCCGTCCTTGCTCTTTCTGGTTCATCTCCGCATTCCTCCGGTGCGACCTACTTGCCAGCCGTCTTGCCGGCCTTCTGCCGCACGTACTCGCCTTCGTAGCGCACGCCCTTGCCCTTGTACGGCTCGGGCCGCCGGACGCCGCGGATTTCCGCCGCCACCTGGCCGACGCGCTGCTTGCTGACGCCGCTCACCGCAATCACCGTGGGGCTTTCCGCCTTGATCTCGATCTCGGGCGGAATCGGAAACTCCACCGGGTTCGAGTAGCCCACGTTGAGGATGAGCTTCTTGCCCTGCACCTCGGCGCGATAGCCCACGCCGCGGATCTCCAGCTTCTTCTCGAAGCCCTTCGAGACGCCGTGCACCGAGTTGGCGATGAGCGTGCGCGACAAACCGTGCAACGACCGATGCCGCTTCTGCTCGGTGGGGCGCACGACGCGCACCTCTTTGTCGTCGATCTCGACCTTCATGTCGCCGTGGATGCGCTCGGAGTGCTCGCCCTTGGGCCCCTTGGCGGAGAACACGCCGCCTTCCATGCGAACCTGCACACCCTGCGGAATCTCGATGGGCAAGCGCCCGATGCGTGACATGGGACTCCCCCTACCAGACCTGGCAAACCAGTTCGCCGCCGATACCCTTTTGGCGCGCGGCGAGACCGGTCATGAGACCCTGCGACGTGCTGACGATCGACACTCCGTAGCCGCCCAGCACGCGCGGAACCCCGTTGTGGGACACATAGACACGGCGCCCAGGCTTGCTCACCCGCTCGATGCCCTTGATGATGCTGTCGCGCGAGTCGTCGTACCGCAAAAAGATGCGCAGGACACCTTGCTTGCTGTCCTCGATCTTGCGCACGCCCTGGATGTAACCCTCTTCTTGGAGGATCTTCGCGATCGACGCCTTCATCTTGGACGCCGGCATATCCACTCGCCGGTGCTTGGCGCGTGCAGCGTTGCGGATGCGCGTCAGCATGTCGGCGATCGGATCAGTCATGGACATGGCAGCTATCTCCTCTACATCGCAACCCGGCTCGGGACGACACGACCGCAGCCGCGACTTCATCCCGAGTGTGGTCGCCGTCGCCTGCGGACGACCTACCAGCTCGCTTTGACGACACCGGGCACCTCGCCCCGCAGGGCGAGCTCCCGGAAACAAATTCGGCACATCCCAAAGTCGCGCAGGAAACCGCGCGGACGCCCACAGCGACGGCAGCGGTTGTACGTGCGGACCTTGAACTTGGGCTTCCGCTGGGACTTTGCGACCAGTGCTCTCTTGGCCACCCGTTCTCCTTCTGGGTCGAACGCTTCGCCGCTACTTGCGGAACGGCATGTTCATCAGCGCCAGGAGCTCCCGCGACTCCTCGTCGCTCTTCGCCGAGGTGACGAACGTGATGTCCATCCCCTGCAGCTGCGTGATGTTGTCGTAGTCGATCTCCGGAAAGTTGATCTGCTCCTTGAGACCGAGCGTGTAGTTCCCACGACCGTCGAAGCTCTTCGTCGGCACGCCGCGGAAGTCACGAATACGCGGCAGCGCCACGTTGACGAACCTGTCGAAGAACTCGTACATGCGCGCGCCGCGCAGCGTCACCCGACAGCCGATGGCCATACCCTCGCGCAGCTTGAAGTTGGCGATGGACTTGCGCGCGCGTGTCACCTGCGGCTGCTGCCCGGTGATCTTGCGCATGTCCTCCACCGCCGCGTCGAGCAGCTTGGGGTTCGTGATGGCTTCGCCCACGCCCATGTTGACCACGATCTTCTGCAAACGCGGCACTTCCATCCTGTTGCGGTACTGGAAGCGCTTCATCAACGCGGGCACCACGCTCTGCTGGTACTCCTTGCGCAGACGCGGCGGGCGCGCGGGCTCCCGGGGCACGGCCGCCGCGGCCTTCTTGCCCTTCTGGCCCTTTTGATCCTTCTGGCCCTGGTCCTTTTTGCCCTTCTTGGCGCCGTCTTGCTTCGCAGCCTTCTTGTCGGCCATCGCTCCGCTTCTCCTTGGCCTACTTTTCCTTGCCGATCATCTCGCCGCTGCGGCGCGCGATGCGCACCTTCTTGCCGTCGGCGAGCATCTTGTGACCGACGCGCGTCGGCTTGCCCGACGTCGGATCCACGACCATGACGTTGGACGCGTGAATCGGCGCTTCCTTCTCGACGATGCCGCCCTGCACACCCTTGGCCGGGTTCGGCCGCGTGTGGCGCTTGACCACGTTGACATGCTCGACGATGACGCGGTTCTTCTTCGGGAACACCTTGAGAACGCGCCCCATCTTGCCGCGGAACTTGCCGCTCAAGATCACGACGTTGTCGTCCTTCGCTACGTGCACGACTCACACCACCTCGGGCGCAAGAGAGACGATCTTCATGAACTTCTTCTCGCGCAGTTCGCGTGCCACGGGCCCGAAGATACGGGTGCCCACGGGCTCCTTCTTCTCGTTGATGATGACGACCGCGTTCTCGTCAAAGCGGATGTACGTACCGTCTCGGCGTCGGCGTTCCTTCGCCGTGCGCACGACCACGGCCTTGACCACGTCGCCCTTCTTCACGGCACCGCCGGGGATGGCCTGCTTCACCGCGCACACGACGATGTCGCCGACGTGCGCGTAGCGGCGGCGCGTGCCGCCGAGCACCTTGAAGCACTTGGCCTGCTTCGCGCCGGAGTTGTCGGCCACGGTGACCAGGGTTTCTTCCTGGATCATGCCTCGTCCTCCGCCTGGGACGACGTCCCTTCCGCGCCGGGCGGCGTGTCGTCGATCGTGGGCACCGTATACTTCTCGCCGCCGCGCCGCAGGATCTCGACCAGGCGCCAGCGCTTGGTCTTCGACATCGCGCGCGTTTCGGCCACCCGCACCACGTCCCCGGGCAGGCAGGTGTTGTCCCCGTCGTGGGCATGGAGCTTGACGCTGCGACGCACCACGCGGCCATACACGGGATGCTTGACGCGGCGCTCCACCCGCACGGTGACCGACTTTTCCATCTTCGTGCTGACGACCTCGCCGACGCGAGTCCGCAAGCGGCCACGTGTTTTCATCGTCTCATCCCCTCACGCTCAGGAATCCGACTTCTTCTTGGCGCCGGATTTCTTCGCGGACTTCTTCGTTGCCGTCTTCTTCTTGGCCTTCGGTTCCGGCTTGGCCTTCGCCTTGGGCTTGGGCTTCGCCGTGGACGCACGCTTCTTCTTGGCGACCTTCTTCGGAGCCGCGGCCGTCGTCTCGCGGCGGCGGCG
>JBFJHN010000046.1:0-8985 GCA_041613275.1 Candidatus Krumholzibacteriia bacterium
CAGCGTGCCCTTCAGCGTGCCGACGAACAGCGGGATCAAGCCCATCTTGGGCTCGAACTCCTCGCTGCCGCCCGTCGACTGCCACACGTGCTCGGGCTCGGAGTAGCCCTCGTACCACACCTTGCCGAAGAGCGCCTGCACGCCGGCCTCGGGGTGCGGGCTGTCGACGCGCCAGGCATGCACCTCGCGTCCCGCCAGCGCCACCAGGCCGTCCTCGCGTGGCGCAAACGACAGGCCGACGACGTCTTCGAGCTCGGTTTCAACCACGGCGAGCGTGCGGTGTGAGGTCGAGTTGTGCAGCGCCAGCACGCCCGCCCGGTCGAAGGTCGCGAAGCTCTTGCCGCGCGGCGACGGCGCGATGTGCTGGATCGGCCGCCGGTGCGTCTCGAAGGTGCGGATGCGCGTCCACGGACGGTCCGCGGTCTCCACCTGCACACTCGGCACGTGCGCGTAGCGCGCGCTCAGGTCGCGATCCAGATACACGTGCGAGGCGCGCGGGCCGATCTCGACGCCGTCGATCTCGATGGGCTCGCCCCCGACGTTGGTCACACGCGCGTAGCGCACGCGGAACCACACCGCGACTTCGCCGTCGTCGGATCCGACGATCAACGATTGATCGCCGAGCAACAGCTGCAGCGCGCCGATGCGCGACTCGCTGGCGTTGACGCGATCTTCCAGCTGCGGGGATTCCGGGTCAGTGAGCGACCAGAAGTACAGCGTGCCGTCGTCCGTGCCCACCGCGAGCACCGAGGTCTCGAGCGCGACCGCGAGCGCCGTCGGCGTGCGCCCCTCCAACGCCCGGGTCAGGTCTTCCTGCGCGAGCTGCTCGCCGTCCTCGTCGATCCAGGCGTAGAGCAGCCGCTCGTTCGCGTCGATGCCGCACAGGACCACCGCACCGTCTTCGTTGCGATCCCCGGTCACCTGCCGGAGCGCGACCTGAAGACTGTCGAAAAGAACGGTGCCGCGTGTGCGGAGGTCCGGAACGATGCGTCGACGTGAGGCATCCCAGCGCACCTCGTAGTCGACGCTCAAAAGCGCGGCACGCCCGTCCGTCGAACCCAGGAACAGCGACCCCGTGCGCGCGTCGAACGCCGCGCTCGTGATCGTCGTGTCGAAGGGCGAGCCGTACTCGCCCGCCGTTTCGCCGCTGTCGATGGCGTGAAACATCACGCCATCGCGATGTGCGACGAAGCCGATCTCACGGTACTCGTCGACCCCGGTCGCAAAGCCGCGCTCCTCCGGCGACACGACCGCCTGCGCGTCCAGATCGGCTCCGCCGGCCAGCGGCGCCGCTTCGCGCACGATGAACACGAGAATCGCCAGCACGGCCAGGATCAGGCCGACGCCACCGCCGGTGATGACCCAACGCGCGATGCGATCCCAGAGACGGGGGGAGGGGTGCCATCCTTGACCCATGGATTCTCCTGAACGGGTGGACGACGGCGGAGAGGGGACGCTCCGCCGTCGTCACACGGGTGACGTGGTGCGCGCTCGGCGCTACTTGCTCGACAGCTTCATCTCGACGCCGATCTTCTGCAGCTCTTCGGCGCAGAGCTCGGCGGTCAGCGGGTAGTAGCCGTCCTTGACCACGACCTCCTGACCTTCCTTGCTGAAGATGTAGCGCACGAACTCGCGCACGATCGGGTCGAGCGGCTTGCCGGGCTCCTGCACGATGTACAGGTTCAGGAAGCGGCCCAGCGGGTAGGTGCCCTTGACGACGTTGTCGTACGAGCCCTCGACCGCGGTTTCGCCCTGCTTCTCCGACAGCGACACGATCTTCACACCCGAGGTGCGGTAGCCGATGCCGCTGTAGCCGATGCCCGCCATGTCCTCGGTGATGCCCTGCACCACCGACGCCGAGCCCGGCTGCTCCTTCACCGTGTCTTTGTAGTCGCCCTTCTTGAGCGCTTCGCTCTTGAAGAAGCCGTAGGTGCCCGAAGCCGAGTTACGGCCGTACAAGCTGAGGGGCTTGCGCGCCCAGTCGCCCTTGAGCCCCAGCTGGCCCCAGGTGAGGACGTCCTGGCCGTGGCCGCGCTTGCGCGTCTTCGAGAACACCGCGTCCACTTCGGCCAGGCTCATCGACTGGATCGGATTGTCCTTGTGCACGAACACCGCCAGCGCGTCCAGCGACGTGCGCAGGTGCGTCGGCTTGAAGCCATACTTCTTCTCGAAGGCGTCGACTTCCTTCGGCTTCATCTCGCGCGACATCGGGCCGAACTGGGCCGTGCCCTCGATGAGCGCAGGCGGCGCGGTGCTCGAGCCCTTGCCCTCGACCTGGATGCGAACACCCGGGTAGTGCTTGCGGAAGCCTTCGCCCCACAGCGTCATCAGGTTGTTCATCGTGTCCGAGCCGATGCTCGAGAGATTGCCGCGCAGGCTGCCATCGATCTTCTGATACGAAGGCAGCTTGTCGTCGACTTCGATGACCTGCGCGCTCGCCAGGCTCGTAGCTGCGAGCAGCGTCAGCGCAAGACTCCATGCCATGAATCGCTTCACGAACTCTCCTCCAGAATGCGTAGGGTCGGGGATGGTCGGAGGTTTCGGCTTCCTGTCCGTCCTTCTCGTTCTTCGCAATCCATGATGCGCGACGTCTGTGAAGCCCGTGTAAAGGCGACTTTAAACTCATGCAATCCCCGAGGAGGTCGCATAACTCCATGCCTTACAATCGATTCGGACATCCAACGGGAGTCGGCTGAGGCGCGTCGGACGACGGCGTCTGGGGGAGATTTCAGCGTGCCGAGCCCTCGGAGAGCTCGGGGTCGATTCCCTGCGGGGCGACGGCAGCGACCGGCAGCTGGAGGTCGAAGCACGACCCCTCCCCGACGACGGACTGGATGTGCAGCTCGCCGCCGTGCACCCGGGCCACGTGCTTGACGATGGCCAATCCGAGCCCGGTCCCTCCGAGCTCGCGAGAGCGTCCCGCATCGACCCGGTAGAAGCGCTCCGAGATGCGCGGCAGGTGCTCCTCCGGAATGCCGGCACCTTCGTCGACGACACGCAGAACGACCGCGTCTTCTTCGGCGATGCCGTGCACTTCCACACAACTCTCGCGAGGGCTGTACTTGATCGCGTTGTCGATCAGGTTGTCCAAGGCGCGACGCAACAACGAGGCGTCCCCGTGGACGCACGCGTTCGGATCCGCATGGGCCACCAAACGCACGCCGCGTTCCTCGGCCAGATGCGTGAAGTCCGCCACCGCCGACTCGATCAGCGACGCAAGGCGAACGGTCTGTTTGGGCACATGATCACCCTCGTGCTCCAACCTCGACAGGTACAGCAGGTCGTCGATGATCGCCGACAACCGATCCGTGTGCTTGGCGATGATCCCCAAGAAACGGCGCGCGTTGTCAGAGTCCTCGAGAGCACCCCGGTGCAGGAGCGTCTCGAGAAAACCCTTGATGGAGGTCACGGGCGTGCGCAGCTCGTGCGACACGTTTCCCACGAAGTCCTTGCGCGCCTGCTCCAGCTTCTGGAGACGGGTCACGTCGTTGAAGACGACGACGGCGCCTTGGCGTGCCGCGTCCGCCATTCCGAGCGGAGCGCCATGGAGCTCGAGCCACATGGGGCCGCGTTCGCGCAGAACGATCTCCGCGCTCACCGGCTCGCGTGCCTCGCGCGTCTTCTGGACGAAACGCAAGAGGTCGGGAGAACGCACCACCTCGACGAGCGCTCGCCCCTCGGCCTGGTCGCTCTCGACCGCCAGCAAACGTCCCGCCGAACGGTTCATCAGCAGCACGCGCTCGTCCGCATCCACCGCCAGCAATCCCTCGACCATGCTGGCCAGAATGGCGTCCCGCTGATTGCGCTGGCTCGTCAGGCCTTGAATGGTGTGTTCGAGGCGGTCCTGCGCGCTGTTCAGCGTGCGGGCGAGCATCCCCACCTCGTCGTCGCCGCCGGGTTCGAGCCGCACCCCGAACTCCCCGCGCTCGAGCTGCTGGAGCTTCGCGCGCATCGCATCGAGCGGTTGCGTGATCCGCCGCGTCAGGAACGCCGCGAGCAGGATCGCGATCGCCGTCGCCATGACCGTCCCGAGCAGCAACACGTTCGACGCATCGCGCACGTTGCGCTGGAACTGGGTCGCGGGCACCGCCACACGCACGACCCAACCGAGCCGCTTCTTCGAGGGAACCGCGACGTACAAGAAATCCTGGCGCACCGTGTCGCTGAAACGCAGGCTCGACCCGACGCGACCTCGAAGCGCGCTTTGCACCTCCGGTCGCAGACGGTGGTTGTCCATGCGTTCGGGATTGCCCTCGGTATCGGCGAGGACACGGCCATCGGACGCGACGATCGTAATGCGCGTCGCGGTCTCACGCCCGATGTGGGAAGCCAAGCTGTCGGCGCGTGTCCGTTGGGCGAGGTCGAGCAGATTCCCGAATCGATCGTCGACGACCTGTGCAACACGGGCCAGGTGATCTTCCATGAGACGGCGCGTCGTTCCGCGCTGCCCGTGCACGAGATAGCCGCCCACACCCGCCATGCTGACCACGATGACGGCGCTGAACGTGAGCGTGAGCTTCCAGAAGAGACGACGTCGCCACATCCCGTTGACTTTCCGTTGCACGTCCCAGGCGCAGACTAGCAGCCGTCGCCGAGGCGAGGCCAGAACGGGATCTCAGCCCTTGAAGCGGTAGCCGACGCCGCGCACCGTCTCGATGAGGTCGGCAGCCTCGCCCAGCTTACGGCGGATGGCAGCAACGTGGACGTCGATGGCCCGGTCGACGACGAGAACGTTCTCGTCCTGGATGTTGTCGAGGATCTGCGATCGGGTGAACACACGCCCAGGATGTCGGGCGAGGAAACGAAGCAGCTTGTATTCGGTCAAGGTGAGCTGAAGGGGCCGGTCTTCGAGGGTGACGGTATGACGCGCATCGTCGATCACGAGTCCGCCCACGCGCGTCAGCGACTTGTCGGGACGCTCGCCATGCTTCCCGCGCCGAAGCACCGCGCGAATGCGCGCCAGAAGCAAACGCATGCTGAACGGCTTCGACACGTAGTCGTCGGCGCCGATTTCGAGCCCGGTGACGACGTCGGCTTCCTCACCCTTGGCCGTGAGCATGATGATGGGAACCTGCTCGGTCTCCGTGCTTGCCTTGAGACGACGGCACACTTCGAGACCGTCGATCCCCGGCAGCATGAGGTCGAGCAGGACCAGATCGGGCTGCTGCTCACGCACGGCGCGCAACGCCGCGCTTCCGTCCGAAGCCGAAAATGTCTCGAATTGCTCGCGCTTGAGGTTGTACTCGACGAACTCGACGATGTCGGGCTCGTCGTCCACGATCAGAATCTTCTTGCGCACGAGTCCCCCCGTCAGCCGCCGCGCGGATCGGAGCGCGCGGTGGCGCCGGCGCTGCCGGTCTTGGTTTCGGCAGGCCCTTCCCACGGCACGGCGCTCAGCGAGCGCAGCAGCTCGTAGAAGTCGGGCTCGACCGAAGGGGTTTCGCCGTTTTCCGGCTGCGCCATGACGACGTAGCCGAAACCACGCCGCAGGTTGGCCACGGCGATGTAGTACACCACCTTGTTGCCGTCCTCCGTCTGCGAGAACACGTGCTCGTAGAGCTCGAGCCCGTCGTCCCGCGGCACGCCCACGTCCTTCTGCAGGTAGACGCCGGTGCCGCCTTCCTGGATGCGCGCGGCGAGCGCGTGCGCGTAGCCGCTCACCCCCAGCGCGTCGCGCGCCTCGCGATCGATCACCACGTCCAACGTGGCCTGTCCCCGGCGCGCGCGGGTGAGCAGATCGGTCCGGCCGTCGCTTCCCTCGGGCGACCAGCCGCGCGGCAGATGTACGCGCAGCGTCAGCGCGCTGTCGGCGCGCAACCGCCGTGTCTCGCGGTTCCACGGCAGGTGCTCCTTGGCGCGCGCACGCACGCGCGGGCTCGGATCCTCGAACTGCGTCATGCGATCGAGCTTCTGGATCGTGCGCTCGGCCACCGCCACCGGAACCTGCTCGAGCACCTGCACGTGACGCGCCACCAGCCGCACGATGTTCTGGTAGCGGCCTTCCGGATCGACGTTCCACGTGATGCGATTGGCGTTCGTCCCCTCGAGGTCGCCCGACTGCTCGGGGTAGCGCTTGTCCAACACGCCGATCACCGAGCCAAAGAACTCGAGCGCATCCTCTTCGGTGTCCCACGTCGTCACCAGGACCAGCGCTTCGGGCTCGTCGTCGGGGGCGCCGTACAGCGACAGCCACGCTCCGCCCCATCCCTCGCTGGCCACCTCGGCAATGGCGGCGTCGACGTAGCCGCTCAAGTACAGGTACAGGTCGTACTCGCCGAGCGGCATGTTGGCCGTGGGCGCGTAGCCGGCGCCGAGCACGCCGCGCACGTCGGGCACCTCGACACGAATGGGCTCGTCGGGCTCTTCCGGCAGAAAACGTTCGGGATGCAGAATCTGTTCGGTGGACACGGGCGGGTGGACGAACGCCTGGTCGACGCGCGACCAGCCGCCCTCGCGATACAACGCGGTGACGAAAGCCAAGCCCTTCTCGTACGGAAAGCCGATGGCGTCGCGAATGACCTTCGGAGCGCTGCGCATGTGCTGGGTCTCGACCGGAGCGGTGCCCTCGAGCAACGTGGCCCAGCCGCGCGCCGGCAAGGAGTCGACGAAGGCCGCGAACGAGCGCCCGGCCTTTGCGAGCGCCGCCTGGAGCATGCTCGCGGTGGCGTCACCCTCGATGAGCGCGTGCCAGGCCGCTTCCGCATCGGGCGTCTTGAAGCCCAGCTTCTTGCGCACGCGCAGACTGAAGTTCTGGTCCTGCAGAGCGTGCACGATCTCGTGCGTGACCACCATCGTTTGCATGTCGAGCGGCAACCAATCGGCCAGCACCAACACGCGTTGGTCGATGTCGTACATGCCGGCCAGCTGCTCCTCGATCAGATCTTTGTAGAGCTCGAGCAGATCCACGTCACGCGGAACCAGGCCGAGATACTTGAGCACGCGTTCTTCTTCGCGCGCCTCGGGGGTGAGGTTCTCCTCTTCGATGATCTCCTCGAGCCGTGCGCGGACGGCAGCGCGCGCCGCCACGCGGACGTCCAGAGCGCGCGTCGCCTCCAGCCCGCGGAGCGCCACGACGCGCTCGAGGAGGCTGTCGACCAGCGCGCGCGCGGTGGAATCGGACAATGCGGGAGCGGCTGTCGCCGGCGGGGCCTGCTCGCTCGGCTGCGCGCGCGCCGCAGCGCACACGTAGATCAGAACCGCGGCCACGAGCGGGCCGACGAGGCGCAGCTGCATTGCGGAGGACTTCCTTTCGAGGGGCAGCCGAGGGATGGTCGGTCTCGGCGGGTTCCTGTGGCAGCGAGTATAGTGGGGGCGCGTTGCGCCGGCAACGCTCTGAGGTTGCAGAACTTCCGTCGTCGGGGAGGTCGATCGTCGCAAGCCGCGGTGGCATCCTGGTGGTCAGCCCCTGGTCCCAGCTGTGGTCGCTCGCGCCGGGGGCCGGCGTGTCCGACGAGTCGCACACGCTCGGCGGCCTCATCCAGCGCGGCTACGAGATCCACATGCTGGTGCCGCGCGCGCCCGGGCTCATGAGCCCCGAGCCGGGCCTGCACGTGCATCCCTTCCGCAACGTCCTGGCGCTGCCGGGCGGGTTGCCCGCGCCGCTCAAGCGCCTGTGGCTGCTGCCGGCTTTCTGGAGCGTCGCCGGCGCCGCCGCCGTTGGCCTGGCGCGCCGGCTGAAGCCGCGGCTGGTGCTGGGATTTTCGCACTACGGAGCGCAGCCTGCCGTCCGTGCGGCGCGCGTGGCCGACGCGCCTTCGGTGCTCAAGCTGTTCGGGGTCATGCACGCCATGCGACTGGAATGGTCGATGCCCCGCTACCTGTACCACAACGTCGAAGCGGTGCTCGCGTTCCGTCAGCCGCTCACGCACTTCATCATCTTGAACGACGGCACGATGGGTCGCACCGTGGCGCGCCGCTGGGGCATCACCGCCGACCGCATGACCTACCTGCCCAACGGCGTCGACCTCGAATGGGCCGACCTCGAAACCGACCGCGCCGCCACGCGCCGCGAACACGGCGCCGACGACAACGCCGTCGTCTTCGTCTCGCTGTCACGCTTGGTGCAATCGAAGCGCGTCGACCGCATCGTCGACGCCGTCGCCACGGCAGGCACGCTCACCGAGCGGCCGCTGCTTCTGTGGGTGGTGGGCGACGGGCCGCTGCGCGGTGATCTCGAAGCGCGCTGTCGCAGGCGCGGGGTCGCTGCGCGCTTCCTCGGTGGCGTGCCGCGTGAGCGCGTGCCGCACCTTCTCGCTGCGGCCGACGCGCTGGTCTCGACGTCGGAGCTCACCAACATGTCGATCCCCACCTGCGAGGCGATGATCGTGGGCACGCCGGTCGTGGCGTTGGACGTGGCCGGCACGTCGGAGGTGGTGCGCGACATGGAAACGGGTCTTCTCGTTTCCGAGTCGTCGGCCGAGACGCTGCCGCTCGCTCTCGCGCGCATCGCCGACGACCCGGCGCTGCGTGCGCGATTGGGCCGCGAGGCGCGCGTCTTCGCCGCGCGAAACTTCATGGGCTGGGACGCTCGCGTCGCCGCCGAGATCGACGTGCTCGAGCGCTTGATGCGCGAGCACCACGGCGCCGCGCCCACCGTCCCTTCGGCGGGAGGCTGAGTGACGCACACACCAAGCATGTCCGCCGACCGCACGCGCTTGGTACGCGCCGTGTGCATCGGCATCGTCGTCGTCGCCGCGTGCGAGTTCCTCATCGCGACGACCGCGATGACCTTACGCAAGCTTCCCGACAGCACCGACTTCGCCAGCTACTACCTCGCCGGCGCGCAGGCGCGCGACGGCCTCTCCCCGTACGACGCCGAAGCGCTGGCGCGCCGCGGCCATGCGTTGGGCTTCGCGCACGATCAGTTCCCGGTCCTCTACCCGCCGCCATTCGCGCTCGCCATGCAGCCGCTCGCCACCCTCACGTATCCCCGCGCGCGCGCGGTGTGGGTGATCGTCGTCACGCTGGCGCTGTTCGCGGCGCTGG
>JBFJHN010000047.1:0-8968 GCA_041613275.1 Candidatus Krumholzibacteriia bacterium
AAGGCGCCGGGAACCCCATAGGAGGAGCCCTCATGCATCGAATCGAACGTTTTGCGCAGTATGCCGCCGCCTTCGAGCGCGCGTACGAGAAGGACGACTGGAGCCTGGTCGAGCCCTTCTTCACCGAAGATGCCGTCTACATCGAGCCACCCGACAAGCAGGAATACGTGGGGCGCCCCGCTCTCTACGAGTTCTTTGGCGGCGATTCGGGTCGAGCGGGCGCAATGTCCATGACGTGGCATCATGTCGTTTTCGACGCGGAGTCGCAGATCGGGGCCGGTGAGTTCACGTTTCGCTACGGAAGCGCGGTGCACGGCGTTGCCATGATCCAGGTACGCGACGGCCAGATTTCGCGCTGGCGCGAGTACTGGTATGCCTCCGATCTGGAGTGGAACGAGTTCGTCGGTCCCAGCCTCTTTCAATGAGGGCAGTTCGCGTGCGGCGCAACGAGAACGCCGTTCGATCCGAGTGTCGTGTACGATCTCGATGCGTGAGCCTACGCGCACGTGACCGTTCGATCTTTGACGTTCAAGGACCTCGGCGAGCAACCAACGGAGCAAGAGAGGAGCGGCGGCGAAAGATGAAGCGAGAATCCGTCAACCCGTGGGACTGGGGCCTGAAGTGGAACATGGATCAGGGTCAGATCATCGAGGGTGCGAAGCGCTATCTCCATTGTTCAGGCCAAGTTGCGCTGAGACCGGACCCCGACGCGGAGATGGGAATCCAGGTGGTTTCGCCGAAGGATCTGCGTGGCCAGATGGAGTGCGCCTTGCAGAACGTGGACGCGGTGCTCGCCGGGGCCGGCATGGAACGCAAGCACGTCGTTTCGCTGCGCTTCTTCACGACGGACATCGACGGATTTCTCGCCAACTACGACGTGTACGCGAACTGGATTGCGCCCGCGGGAACGCGTCCCCCACAAACGTTGTTAGGAATTCAGAGGCTCGTGCTGCCGGACCTCAAGGTCGAAATCGAGGTGACGGCGGCAGAGTAGCTGGACGAACGGAACGAGTGCCGGATGGCTGCGAGTCGTAAGCGGCCCCTTTGGACCTGCCCGAAGTGTGGCGCGAAGTTCGTCACCAAGAACATGTGGCATTCCTGCGGCGAGGCCACGCTCGAGGAATGGAGAGCGCGCATGGGGCCGTGTGCACGCGCGCTCTATGATCGCTTCGAAGCCATGATCGCCGCGTGCGGTGAGTATGATGTGGGCCCGGCAAAGACACGTATCGCGTTCCTGGGTCGCGTGCGGTTTGCAGGAATCACCAGCCTGTCCGAGAACGGCATGTCGTGCAACTTCGCGCTCCCACACCCGTTGAAGTCGAAGCGCTTCGCGAAAGTCGAGCGCATCGGTGCGGGGTGGTGGGCTCATCGCTTGCGCGTTCGCGATCCGGGCGAGCTGGACGACGAGGTGCAGGGCTGGTTGCGCGAGAGCTACCGCCTGATGGGCATGCAGGAGCGTCTCCGGAAGCGCCGATCGGGTGGCGAACGCAAGTGAGGTCAGAACGGTGCGAACGATGACGAAATCCACGAAACGCGGGCAGGCCATGAGAGCAACGAGATTCACGAAACCGTCGAGGTCGGTCGTGGCCGTGGTCTTGACGATCGCCGTGGGCTTTGCGCTCGTCGAGGCGCGGCGCGCGGTGCGCGGGCAGGACCCGGGCGCCGGCCGCGGGGAGCGTCGCCCCCTCCCCGCGTGTGAGTGGTGCGGCACGAGCGAGGCTCCGGTGGAGCTCGATTGGCAAACGCGTATCGCATCCGAAGACGAGCCCGGGGAGCCCCTGGTGATCCAAGGCAGGGTGCTGCACGCGGATGGCGTGACGCCGGCATCCGACGTCGTGCTGTACGTCTATCACACGAACGCGAAGGGCGTGTATCCACGGCGCGGGGACGAGAGCGGGAACGGCCGGCGGCACGGCTATCTGCGAGCGTGGATGCGCACGGATTCGGAGGGTCGGTACCGCTTCGAGACGATTCGGCCGGCGGCGTATCCGGGTAGCACCGAGCCCGCACACATCCACGCCGTGGTCCAGGAGCCCGGGCAGCCCGAGACCTGGATCGATAGCTTCGTGTTCGACGACGATCCGCTCTTGACCGAGCGCGAGCGCGGGCGCTTGGAGAACCGGGGCGGAAGCGGCATCTTGAACCTGATCCGAGAGAATGGATTCTGGCGTGGGCAACGCGACATCATTCTCGAGCGGTGAGCGTCCGGCGGCTCGTGCGCGTCCCCGCCGCTTGCGCGTTGCGCTTGTGGCTGCGGCCGCGGCGCTTCTCGGCACCGCTGGACGCCCGGCGGACGACGAGGCCGGCACGTTGCGTTGCCGTCTGGCGGGGCAACGCGTCGTGATCGACGGGGAACTCGACGAAGCGTGCTGGCGGCGCGCCGACGTGGCGACCGATTTCAAGCTTCTCGAACGCGGCGGCTCGGCGACACAGCGTACCGAATGTCGGGTGACCTACGACGCACAGAACCTCTACGTGGCGTTCGTCTGTCTCGATGCCCGCCCGCGAGAAATTCTCGCGCGACATCTGCGTGACGACGGGCCCGTCTGGCGCGACGACTGCGTCGAGGTGTTTCTCGACACGCAGCACGACCACAAGAACTACTTCCATCTCATCTCGAACGCCCTCGGGACGCGATTCGAGGAGAAGGGGCCGGCGTGGCCGAACCCGCCGTCATGGAACGCGGACTGGAAGGTGGCAACGCGCGTCTCGGACCACGGTTGGCAAGTCGAGATGGCCATCCCGTTCGGTTCGATGGGGCTCGGGATGCCGGAGCCCGGCACCGTGTGGGGCTTCAACGCCAACCGCCAGGAGTACAGGCTGCGCGAGCGCAGCAGCTGGGCAGAAACGCTGCGCAGCTTTCATGAGCCGCGGCATTTCGGGCACCTGTTGTTCGTGCCACCTTCCTGACCACACCGCGTTGCAGCCTTTGCGCACGAGACGTCCGACGATTAACATGGAAGAGCACCGCCGACGTTTCCGCCCGCGAGGGCGACATGCGAAGGCAGTTTCCGATGAACAGATTGTGGAATCACGGCGCGGCCGTGTTGGTCGCCGCGCTGGCGCTTGGTTGCGAAGATCCGGGATCCGTCGAGAACGAGCGCGATCTCGTCACGGTGACGGGTGTGGTGACGATGAAGGACGATCAGGTTCCGGTGGACGGCGGCGTGACGATGACGTTGCAGCTGGACGACGGGGAAGCGGAAACGCTCCTGTTTCGTTCTCTGTTCACGGCGCCACCTCCGCCCCAGGAGCAGCTCGACCTGTACCAGGTGATCGCGCGGGTCCGCGTGGGGGATCGGGTACGCGCCGAAGGTCGCCGTCGCGAAGACGGCATCGAGCTCGAAGATCTCAAGATCTTGAAAGACTGATTCAGATGCGCCGTGACAAGCCCGCACACATGCTACGCATCGTGGAGTCGAGGAGGCTCGTGATTCGATGATTCTGGAAACCGAGCGCTTGGTGCTGCGACAGCTGCGCGAGAGTGACTTTGACGCCTTTGCGGCACACTATGCGGATGAGGACATGGCGCGCTACATCGGCGGGCGCAGCAATCCCGAGCAAGCGTGGCGGCGCATGGCGATGCTCCTCGGGCATTGGAGTTTGCGCGGCTTCGGCTACTGGGGCGTCGACGAAAAGGCTTCCGGGAAGTTCGTGGGAAGCGTGGGGCTGTGGCGCTCGCCGGGTTGGCCAGAGCTGGAGCTTGGCTACTGGCTGACGCGTGCGGCGCACGGCAAGGGCTACGCCACCGAGGCGGCGCGACGCGCGCGCGAGTACGCATACGAAGTGCTCAAGGCGGAGACGCTGGTGAGCTACATCCATCCCGAGAACGAGGCCTCGAAGCGTGTGGCCGAGCGCCTGGGAGCCCAGTACGAGAGAACGATCGAGCTGCTCGATTTCGGGCCGCATTGCGTCTACCGGCACCCGAGGAATACTTGAAGCGGACCTCGAGAACAAAGAACCAAAGAGACGACGAGGTGATTGCGTGTTCATCGCCATGAATCGATTTCGAATTGCTGCAGGGCACGAGGACGTGTTCGAAGACCTGTGGCGCAAGCGGGAGTCGTATCTGGACGGAGTCGGTGGCTTCCGCGACTTTCATTTGCTGCGGGGACCTTCGGACGACGAAGGCACGCTCTACGCATCGCACTCCTTGTGGGATTCGCGCCAGAGCTTCGAAGCGTGGACGGAATCCGAGAACTTCCGCAAGGCACACGCGCAGGCACGCGCGCCGCAAGGCACCTACCTCAGCCATCCGCAATTCGAGGGCTTCGAGGTTATCCTCTGACGCTCAGGGAGGCCTTCGCGTGATCGCTCGGATTTGGAACGGTTGGACGACCGCCGCAAACGCCACGGCATACGAAAACCTTCTGCGCCAGGAGATCTTTCCCGGGATCGCGGCCAAACGAGTGGACGGATATCGTCGCATCGAGCTGTTTCGGCGCACGCTCGACGGCGGTGATGTCGAGTTCACGACGATCATGTGGTTCGACTCGCTCGACGCCGTGAAGCGTTTTGCGGGCGACGACTACGAGCGTGCGTACGTTCCGGAGAAGGCCCGCCAGGTGTTGACGCGCTTCGATGCACGCTCACGTCACTTCGAAGTGCGCGAGCAGATCGACTACTGACCGGAACCTCTGGAGGCCGAGACGGATGCTCGTTACCGGGGTCCAGCGCGAGGTTCGCTGCGGGCGAGCCACGTGTGCCCAACTCGGCAGGGGTGCAGCTTCGTGCGCGATGACTGGAAACGGGCGGTCGAAAGCGGCGACGTGAGCGCGACGCGGGCGCTTGCACGCGACGGCGCGGACCTCGACAGCTTGGACCGCCACGGACAGACCGGACTCATGATCGCCGCGCACCGCGGTCACACTGGCGTGGTCGAGCTGCTGGCGAAGTTGGGTGCGAACCTGGACCACACCGCCAAGTACCGCTTGAGTGCGCTCATGCTGGCGACGATCGGCGGCCATGCGGAGGTCGTGCGCGTGCTGGTCGAAGCAGGCGCGGATACGCGCTGCATCGGTGGCGGTGACGGTGCGTTCGCCGGCAAGACGGCGCTCGAGATTGCGGTGGATTTGGGGCGCGACGACATCGCCGCACTCTTGGGCGATGGCAACGCGTAGACGTCCAGGATGGTTGCAATCGTGGGAATCGCTCGCACCTCTGCGCCCGCTTGTTTCGCACGGCGCCGCGTCTTGGTGATCTGCGCCGCGGGGTTCCTCGGTGGGGTGCTCGGGTACGCGGACGCGTGGAGCGACGATGACGATCCTGCGCGCGGACGCCCCGCGCTACTCCCGGCCTACAGCCACAACGACTACGAGAACCCACGCCCGCTCTGGGGCGCGTTCGAGTTGGGCTACCGGGGCGTCGAAGTCGACTACTACGTCGTCGGGGGAGCTTTGCTCGTGGGGCACGACAAAAGCGACTTGCGCCCCGATCGTACGCTGGAGTCGCTCTATCTCGTTCCGCTACGAGAGCACGTGCGGCGGCACGGCAGCGTATGTCACGACGGCTCCGTGTTCACCCTGAACATCGAATCGAAAGAAGCCGACGCACGTGCGTACGTATTGCTTCATGAGCTGCTCACGCGTTACGCCGACATGCTCACCGTCGTGCGTGATGGAGTCGAGATTCCCGGCGCGGTTCAGGTGGTCCTCGTCGGATGGCATCCGCCGCTTGACGAGCTTCGGCGTCAACGCGAACGTTTCGTGAGCGTGCAGGTGCTTTTTCACGAGCTGCCCGAACACCACGCAGCCTACCCGAGTCATCTCGTGCGCATGATCAGCGTCGAGTACGCCACACAGTTCACCTGGCGTGGCGGAGGTCGCGCCCCCCGACAGTTCCGGCAGCGCCTGGCGCGCGTTCGTGCCGCGGGCGACGCTGTCCCGGGGCGCATCACGCGCGTGTTTCACGTCCCGAGATCCCGGCGCGTTTACGAAGAGCTGCTTCGCGGAGGCATCGACCTGATCGGCACCAAGGAACCGGCGACCAGCCGCTCGCTTCTCCTCGACGCCATCGCCGCATCCCAGCGCTGAACTGGAGAAGCGATGCTCAACGTTCGCGAACACGGCACGCATGGTCGCACGGTGTTCGTCCTGCACGGTGGCCCGGGTGCGCCCGGCTCGGCGGGTTCGTTGGCACGTCGACTGGGCGAACAGTTTCGCGTGCTGGAACCGTTTCAGCGAGGCAGCGGGGAGACACCTTTGACGGTCGCACAGCACGTCACCGACTTGCACGGCGTCGTGCGTCAGTATTCTGCGGGTCAACGGCCGGTGCTGGTCGGGCATTCTTGGGGGGCGATGTTGGCGCTTGCGTACGCCGCCGAGCATAGGGGCCGCGCGGCGCTGCTGGTTCTGATCGCCTGCGGCACTTTCGATCCCGCGGCACGCGCGCAGCTCGAACGAAATCGCGCTCTGCGCACGACCGAAACGCAGCGCGACCTCTTGGCGCGGTGCACGTCGGAAATCTCCGATCCTGACGCGCGCCTTGCGTGTTGGGGTCGTGTCATTGCGGACATCGACTCCTACGCGATCGGCGAGGACGCCATCGGAATGGATGCGTGCGATGCGCGGGCCCATCAAGAAACATGGGACGACATGCTGCGGTTGCAGGAAGAGGGCGTGTATCCAGCCTCGTTCGCGCGCATCGACGTGCCCGTCGTCATGTTGCACGGCGCGGACGACCCACATCCCGGTGCGATGATTCGAGCCAGCCTCGAGCCACACCTTCGCCGGTTGGAGTACCACGAGTGGCCGCGCTGCGGCCACTACCCGTGGCTCGAGCGCTACGCACGCGACGATTGCATACGTTTCCTGTGCAGCCGGTTGGCACAAGACGTACCGCGTGCGTAGAATGCACGCAACCTGCGGGAAGTGCGTAAGCACGTGGAGACGTCATGCGTTATGCAAGTCGAGAGAGGGTCCCGGGCCAGTAGTCCTGCGAGGACGAAGGGAGATGACGTGCGCCGATTGCTTCTGCTCTCAACCGTGTTTGCGTTGAGCGTGGTCCCTGTTTTGTCGTGCGGCGGGGCATCGAGACACGCTGCGCCCAACGTGCACTTCGTTCCTTCCCCGCACGAAGCCATGCGCAACTTGCCGTTCTCGGAAGCTGTGCGCGTCGACAACATGCTCTATCTGTCGGGGCAGATCGGCAATCGTCCGGGCACGTTGGAGTTGGTTGCGGGAGGCATCGATGCCGAAACGCGTCAGTGTCTCGACAATGTCAAGGCCATTCTCGAGCGCAACGGTTCGAGCCTCGGGCGCGTGGTGAAGTGCACCGTGTTCCTGGCCGACATTTCGGAATGGCCGCGCTTCAACGAGATCTACCGCGAGTATTTTCCGGCGTCGCCGCCTGCCCGAAGCGCGCTCGCCGCGAGCGGTCTGGCACTGGGTGCGCGTGTCGAGGTCGAGTGCATTGCCGTCGTCGGCAACCCCAACTGAGTGCCAGGCACGATGATGAGCTGTTTCTGCGTCTCGCGGATCGTGGCCTTCACGGAATCCAAGGGAGTTGAGGATCGATGACGTTGAACGAACGCCAGCTGGCGATGTGCGAGTCCAGCCAATGGGACTTCTCCGACCTCAAGGCTTTGTTTTTGAACTGCACGCTGAAGAAATCGCCGGAGATGTCCCATACCGACGGACTCATCCGGATCTCGCAGGCGATCATGGAGAAGAACGGTATCTCCGTCGAAGTGCTTCGCCCGGTGGACTACAACCTGGCGTTCGGTGTGTACCCCGATATGACCGAGCACGGTTGGGACGAAGACGACTGGCCGAAGATCTACCCGAAGGTCAAGGCGGCGCACATTCTCGTGGTGACATCACCCATATGGCTCGGCGAGAAGTCGTCCGTTTGCAACATGACGATCGAACGCCTGTACTCGTCGTCGAGCGACCTGAACGACAAGGGTCAGTACGCGTACTACGGGCGGGTTGGGGGTTGCTTGATCACCGGCAACGAGGACGGCGCCAAACACTGCTCGATGAACATCCTGTACTCGCTCCAGCATCTTGGCTACGTCGTTCCACCGCAGGCGGACGCGGGATGGCTGGGACCGGCCGGACCGGGGCCGTCGTACCTCGATCCGGGCTCGGGCGGGCCCGAAAACGACTTTACGAATCGGAACACGACATTCATGACCTGGAACCTCATGCACATGGCGCGCATGATCCAGGATGCGGGCGGCTTCCCGGCGCACGGCAACCAGCGTTCCGAATGGGATGCAGGCTGTCGGTTCGATTCCCCCAATCCCTTGTATCGTTGAAGCGCATGCATGCGTGAGCCAGCGCGCGTCGCCGCGAACGAGCGCACGCAGGCGTTACAGCGCAAGCACCATGAACGAAGGGCCTTCAAGCGTGTGCCGAAACATCAAAACGCTGTTCAACTTCCAGCCGCCGGCGACGGACGAGGAGGTCCGCGCCGCGTCGTTGCAGTTCGTTCGCAAGCTGAGCGGTTTCAACAAGCCGTCCAGCGCCAACCGTGAGGCGTTCGAGCGCAGCGTCGACGAGGTGGCCGAGGTGGCGCACCGGCTGCTCGACGCCCTGGTAACCAAGGCTTCACCACGCAACCGCGACGACGAAGCAGCGAAGGCGCGCGCGCGTGCCGAGAAGCGCTTTGGTGCACCGAAGGCACGGGCCAACGCCTGAGCGGGAGGCTGTGGACCGGTGGTGGAGAGCGGTGTCGAGGGCCGGACGCGATCCCGACTCCAGACTCCCTCGACCGGGTCGCTCGCGAAGCCCGTCGCCACGCCGGCTGCGGACGTACGTCGCGCAGCCACCGGCCCCGCTTGCGTTTCAAGGCGCCGACTTTCCTGGCCAAGCAGCAGAAACGGCGTATCATTCCGGGGTTCGACGGCTCGACTCCAGTGGAGGCGATCCTCATGCAAATCCCACGACGCGTTCTGTTTACGCGCGTTGTCCTGGCTGCGATCTTGGTTTCCGGACCCCTCGTCTCGTTCGCAATCGCACAAACG
>JBFJHN010000048.1:0-8957 GCA_041613275.1 Candidatus Krumholzibacteriia bacterium
CAACCGAAGCGTCCTGGACTCGGGCGCCCAGGTACAGCTGGTTGCCGAACGTCAGCAGCTTGAGCGTGGCGAACGTCGGATCGCTCGCCGCGATCCCGGCCTCGGGCTTCCAGCCGCTGCCGGGGATGCCGGCGTCCACGGCGTACTGCACCACGATGGATTCCGCCTTGGCCCACGCCGGTTCGCTCAAGATGCCGTTGAGCGCGATGGGCGCGTGCGATCGTCGCGCCCAGATGGCGTCGCGGCGCGTTGCTTGCGCCATTGCCACAGTTGCGAGGCCGATGGAGACGAGAAAGATCACGAGCGTCGCAATTCGAATCTTCATGGTTGGGGCCTCCCACTACTTGAAATCGGTCGAGCGGCGTCCCCGGTGCCGGCGCGAAACGGCCTGGCGGGCCGAAGCGTGCCGTTTCGAGTCGGCGCGTGCATGGTGTCTTGAATCCGCCGCAGATGGTGTCTGGCGCTGCGCGCGTCGACGGCGTTCGCGCACGTGGACGGCGCGCGCTCGTGTCGAACCGCACGACCCTCGTACGACGAGCTCAGTCGAGAGCACGTGGTGCTGGCAGTGGCTCGCGTCGTCCGGTCGGTTCATCCACAGCTCGATGGCGCGCGCGCCGAGATCGTACGCGTCCACCCGAACCGTCGTGAGCGGTGGGCTGAGGTACTCGACGATGGCGATGTCGTCGAAACCTGTGACCGCAATCTCGTCGGGCACGGCGATGCCGGCATCGCGCAGGGCGCTCATGGCGCCGATGGCCATGTAGTCGTTGGCGGCGAACAACGCAGTCGGGCGCGGCTTCCGACGCAGTAGCTCGAGCGCGGCGCGATACCCCGAGGCCTCGGTGAAATCACCTTCGTACTCCAGCACGGGGTCGGGTCGCAGGCCGGTCTTGCGCAACGCTTTCCGATAGCCGCGCAGACGCTGTTCGGCGTCGCCGGTCCCGCGAGGTCCTTGGATCATCGCGATGCGGCGGTGGCCCAGCTGCACGAGATGCTCGACCATCGAGACCGCACCCGCGAGATTCGCCACCGAGATCGCGTTGCATCCGCTGACGGGTGTGCGCGGGTTGAGCACGACGACCGAGAAATAACGCGTGATCTTGGCGATGGCCGCCGCGGAGGCGCGGTCGGACGCCATGGCGATCAAGCCGTCGACGCGCCCGCGCATGGAGCGCGCCGCCGACAGGAACTCGTTGGCGTTGGCGTGCGAGCTGGCCACGAGAATCTGGTGGTTGACGGCGGCGGCGGCGTGATCGATGCCTCGGATAACGTCCGAGAAGAACTCACCATAGAGATCGGGGAGCAAGACACCGAGCGTGTGGGTGCGACTTCCGATGAGGCTGCGCGCGGCGACGTTCGGCCAGTAGTCGAGCTCGAGAGCGGCGGCCTCGACGCGGCGGCGCGCCACCTCGCTGACCGGATTGGTGCCATTGAACACGCGCGATACGGTCGCAATCGACACGCCTGCGGCCCGGGCTACGTCACGGATCGTGGACACGGTGCTCCCCCCGAAGAGCTTCCGCCCACATTCCCCGCCGCGGGCGGGAGCCTCTGGAGTTGTCGGTCAGCATGTAAACGTTTACACTAACCCCGCGGCGGCGTCAAGCCCGGCCGCTTGCGGCCGAGGTTGCGACGCGCCGAACCTCGAGGGGCAAGGATGTTCGCTGTGCCCGGACCCGCGCCGCTCGTTCCCGGGTGCCGTCCCGCTCCGGCGGTGCGTTTTCTCTCGAACGGTCACTACCGCGTCCTCATCACGGCCGCAGGCAGCGGGGTGTCGTCGCTCGACGGGCTCGCGCTCACGCGCTGGCGCGGCGACGCCGTCGAAGATGCCGACGGCTTCTACGTCTACTTGCGCGATCTCGACACGGGCTCGACGTGGTCCGCGGGGTTGCAGCCCACCGGTGTGGCCACGCAGCACTACGGAGCCACGTGGCAGCCCGGGTCCTTCACGATCGAACAGAACGTCGGTGACGTCAGTACGCGACTCGAGGTGTGCGTTCCCCCCGACGCGAACGTCGAGCTGCGCACGCTCACGCTTGCGAACGATGGCTCGCGCCGGCGCCGCATCGAGCTGACGACCTTCGTCGAGGTGGTGTTGGAAGAAGCCGCGGCGTTCGCGGCGCATCCCGCCTTTTCGAAGCTGTTCGTGCAGACCGAGCATGCCGCAGCACCGGGTGTGCTCCTGGCGCGACGCCGGCCGCGGCTCGCGCACAAGCACTTCCCCTGGATGGTGCACGCGCTTCCCGGCGTCTCCCGCTACACCTACGAGACCGATCGCGCGCTTTTCTTCGGACGCTGCGCGCGTCCGGGCAGGCCGCGTGCCCTGAGCACCGAGCTCTCCGGGAGCGCCGGAATCGTTCTCGATCCCATCTTGAGCCTGCGGACCGTCGTCGATCTCGCGCCGGGCGAACGCAAACAGGTCACCTGCCTTCTGGGAGCTGCACCGACGCGTGCCGAGTGCCTCTCCTACGTCGAACGCTATGCGAGCGTGGACGCAATCGAGGAGGCGCGCCGGGAAGCAGGAAGGCACGCAGAACGTGAGCTGCAACGCTGCGAGCTGACGCAGGACGAGGCGGCGTACTTCCAATCCTTGGCGGGTGCCGTTCTGTACGACTCGCCAGCTTTGCGCCGCCGGCACACGGATGCCGCACCCGAGCATGCGGGGCATGCGGAGGTGAGCCCGCGCGTCGACCATGCGGACGTCAACGCGTTCGCATCTCGTCTGAGGCTCTCGGACCAGGCGTCTCACGTCGTGCTGCGCGCCGAGAGCGCTGCGGGCATGGAGCTCGAGCCGCCTTTGCTTCGGGCGCACGCGTACTGGAAGGCGCTCGGCGTGCCCATCGAGCTCGTCGTCGTGCGCGGCGAGATCACGCGCGAGGACGCGAGCGCGCTTCACTCCGTGGCCTCGCTCGTCGTGGAGGAGGCCCTTCCGGACTTGGCTGACACGTTGCCGGACTTGGCCGCGGACGCGTTGCCGGACACGCCGTCGGGCGTCTTGTCGGACGCGACGATTCCCGCGCCCGCCCCAGACGACGAGACGCTGGCGCATTTCAACGGCTACGGCGGCTTTGCAGCCGGCGGTCGCGAGTACGTCGTTCGTCTGCGCCGCGACGCGCACGGCGCGCTGCAGTATCCGCCACGAGCCTGGATCAACGTCGTCGCCAACGAGGAGTTCGGCTTCCTCGTCAGCGAGACGGGCGCGGGCTACACGTGGAGCCGCAACAGTCGCGAGAGACGTCTCACGCCGTGGTCGAACGACCCGGTGCTCGATCCGCACAGCGAGGCGTTCTACGTGCGCGATGAAACGAGCGGTGCGTTCTGGTCGCCGTTTCCGGGGCCCGCGCCCGCGGCCGCGGACTACGAAACGCGCCATGGATTCGGGTACACCACGTGCGCGCACGCGAGCCACGGTCTGGCGCAACGCATGCGCACGTTCGTGCCGCGGGATGCTCCGCTGAAGGTCACGACGCTGCGTGTGTCGAACCTCGGAAGCGACGCCCGCGCGTTGTCGTTCTTTGCGTACTACGATCTGGCGCCGAAACCGGATCATGCTGCGGGCAGCGTCGTCGCGCAGCCGGGCGCCGACTCGGGCGCCGTTCTGGTACGCCGTCGAACGGGGGACGATGGCGACGACGGCGTCACGTTCGCCAGCGTCATCCATGCGTCCGCGACGGCCGCGACGCGCTTCACCTGCGACCGCACGCGTTTCGTCGGGCGCAACGGCAGCTTGACCTGTCCTGCAGCACTCCGTGGCATGTCGAACCTCGACGACGCAGCCGTTTCGTTCGATCCCGCGTCGTGCATCGCCCAGCAGGTGAAACTCGACCTGCCGCCGAACGGCGAGATCGAGCTCGCCTTTCTCTTCGGTCGTGCCGAGAGCGTCGAGCACGCGCGCAGGTTGATTGCAGAGCACGGCACGCACGAGGCCATCGAGCGCGCATGGGACGGCGTGCAGGCGTTCTGGCGTCGCGGACTGTCACGCGTGCAGGTGCAGACCCCGGTGCCGGCGCTCGACGTGATGATCAACGGCTGGCTTCCGTATCAGGCGCTCAGCTGTCGCATCTGGGGACGCTCGGCTCTGTACCAATCCGGGGGTGCCTTCGGTTTCCGGGATCAGCTGCAGGATGCCACGGCTCTCGCTGCGGTTTGGCCGAACATCACACGCAAGCAGATCCTGCTGCACGCCGCGCAACAGTTCTCCGAAGGCGATGTCCTGCACTGGTGGCATCCGCCGGAGGGACGCGGCATCCGCACGCGCTGCGTCGACGATCTCGTTTGGCTGCCTTGGTCCCTGCTCCAGTACCTGCGCGCAACCGGCGACTGGGACATCCTCGACGAGCGCACGCCGTTCATCGAGGCGCGACAGCTCGAGCCGGATGAAGACGAAGCGCTTCTGACGCCGCAGAGATCCCACGAGAGCGCCGACCTCTACGAGCACTCCTGCCGGGCGCTCGAGCGCGCGCTCGCGGCGCGCAGCCCGCGTGGTCTGCCGCTCTTCGGCAGCGGCGATTGGAACGACGGCATGAACCGCGTCGGGCGCGAGGGACGCGGCGAGAGCGTGTGGATGGCATTCTTCCTCCACGCCGTGCTCGGCGAGTTCATCCCCGTGTGTACGCGGCGCGACGACCTCGACCGCGCGCGCCGCTATGCCGAGCAGCGTCGGCAGCTGCGCATCGCCGTCGACGCGCATGCCTGGGACGGTGCGTGGTACCGGCGCGGCACGTACGACAGCGGCGCACCGCTGGGTTCCAAGGACAGCGACGAATGCGTCATCGACGCGCTCGCACAAGCCTGGGGCGTGCTCTCGAACGCGGCGCCGCGCGAGCGCGCGCGACGCGCCATCCAGTCCGTCGAGGAACGCTTGATCTCCGAGCCCGACGGCCTCATCCGCTTGCTGTGGCCGCCGTTCGAGAACACCGCCGAGGACCCCGGCTACATCAAAGGCTACGCGCGCGGCGTGCGCGAGAACGGCGGCCAGTACACGCACGCCGCTCTCTGGGTGATCGCGGCGCTGGCGGCGCTGGGCCGGAACGACCGCGTGGCGCGCCTGCTCGAGATGATCAGTCCGGTGAGCTACGCCCGCACGCCGGAGCGCGCGGCTCGTTATGGCTTGGAACCGTACGTGGTTGCCGCCGACGTCTACGGAGCGCCGCCGCATGTCGGACGCGGCGGCTGGAGCTGGTACACGGGATCGGCAGGCTGGATGTATCGGGTCGCCCTGGAATCGCTGCTCGGTTTCAGGCTCGACTTCGGCAAGGCCATCAACCTGAATCCCTGCATTCCGGACGATTGGCCCGAGTTCAGGGTGCGCTACCGCTTCGCGCAGGAAGACACCGGCTACGACATCGTCGTGCGCAATCCGCACCGCAACGCCGAGTGCGTGATCGAGGCCCGTGTCGACGGCAATCCTCTGACGGTGGACGATCGCGGCGCACGCATTCCGTTGGCGCGCGAAGCAGGCCTGCACGTGGTCGAGGTCGTCGTGGGTCCGCGCGAACACGCGGCGCAAGCGTGAGTCTGCACGCCGAGAAGCGCGCGCCCGACGGTTGCGCGCGGATCGCTCAGGATCCCACCCGAAGCTTCGCCGGCAGCTTGCGCACCCTGGACGTGCCGTAGGGCGTCACGACCACGATGCCTCCGCTCGGCACGCGAAGCCCGGAGTCGATCTCGACCGCCACGCGGCCTTCGTCCAACACCATCGAGCAGCTCAAGACTCCGAAGCGCGTGTGCAGCCCGCGCACTTGCACTCCCGGGGCGCGCAGCCACGTCTCCGGAACACCCGCACCCAACACCAGGGCATCGTCCGCCTCGCGTTCGTAGGCGAAGAGATCCAGCACGGAACGCACGTAGTCGGATCCCACCCACGTGTGTGGCAGGTCGCCGAGAAAGCCGGCCTCGCGTGGGTCTCGACGCACGACCTCGGGCCACTGACGCCAGCCCACGGGGCGCTGGTGCGCCAGGAAATAGGCCAGCAGCTCGTGAGCGCGATCGCGCCAACCGAGGCGCACGAAGGCGCCGATGTTGCGGATTTCGTACGGCGTGAAGGCGTTCCACTCGGCGCCCGCCGCGCGCGCGCGCGCGAACGTATCGTAGCGTTCGAACGTACGCTGGAGCGCTGCCGCCGGCAGGCGATGCTGCACATCGACGGGCGCGAGCGCGATGGTCGTCGAGGTGGCGTCGAAGTCGCCGAGATCGGCGCAGCCCGGGATGTAGTCGATGTCGTGGTCGCGCATGGCGCGATCGATCGACGCCAGCAGGTCGCGCGAGAACTCGGCGTGGATGCGCTGCAGACGTTCGCGCGCGCCGGCGTCCTGCACGACCTCGGCCAGGAACGCGGCGTCGGCGAATCCACGCAGGGCGAAGAAATCGTCCCAGTACGAGTGCATGGGCTCGGCCGCGTAGCCCTCGTGGCTGATCGAAGGGGGCAGCAGCCCGTAGAACTTGCGCTTGTCGGGCTCGCGATACTCGGGCGTGCGGCGCTCCTGGCGCAGGCTGTCCAGGTACGCGGCGGCCGCCAGCACGCGCGGCCACATGCGTTCAGCAAGGGCACGGTCGCGCGTGTAGCGGTACAGCTCGGCCACGAGGAAGACGAACTCTCCGGAGCTGTCGTGCTCCGGAACCGGATCCGGACCGCGCGCATCGACGACGCAGGGAACCTTGCCGTGGGCAAACTGATGCGGCGCGTACCAGTCGAGAAACTCCCGCACCGGCTCGATCTGACCGAGACGCAGCAATGCCCACGACGTGAGCGCCCCGTCGCGAATCCACGAACGCGCGTAGGCGCGTGCTCCCGGCTGGATGGCCGGGCCCGCACGGTTGATCAAGATGTAGGCCAGCTGGCTGCGTAGCGACTGCACCACGTGCGCAGCCTCTTGGGGAACACGAATCTCCACCCGGCCCAGCCGCCGGCGCCAGGTGGTGCGGGCGCGCTGCAGCTCGCGCTCCATCCACTGCGTTGCCCAAGCCGCCTCGAGCCCCTCGGGCAGACGCGACGCTGCATGCAGCGGCAGCGCCACGTCCACGGAGCAGGCCGCGCCCGGACGCACGTCCAGCGCGAACGCCAAGGCACCGGAGGCGGCCTCGAAGTCGTCGCGTGCTTCGGGGTTCGAAGGCAACCGACCGCGGCTCAGGTAGTCGACGACGACGTCGCCAGCGTCGAAGTGCACGGCGCCGAAGCCCTGCGGCGGCGTCAAGCACAACGCCGCAACCTCTCCGTTCACGTACAACGTGCGACCCCGTTGGGCGAGCGCGCGGATCGGTGCGGTGCCGCCTGGGACGTTGAGAGACTGCGAGGGCGGGTTCACCTGGAAAGGGCGCACGGCGAGGTACAACGTGGCGCGCTTGGAAGCCGAGCCCGGATTGCGCACACGGTAGCGCACACCCACGAACGACTCTCCGGGTTCGCCGCCCGCGAAGGCGGTGACGGCGAGCTGCATGCCGTCGAGCTGCCATTGCACGGTCGGAATGGGCAGGAAGCCGTCTTCCAACGTCTGCACGACGCGCGCATCGCTCCACGTCGCCAGCTTGCCGTTGGCGTACACGAAGGGCTCGATCGAAAAGCCTCCCGCGCGGGTTTCGATGGCGCCGTCTTCGCTCAGCAACGCCTCACGAGCGTCCCCGTCGACGCCGACGACCGTCCAGTAGGCCTGCTCACCGGACATGCCGCGCGGGTAGGAGCCGCGCGGAGCATCGCGCGCCAGCGCTCGGAAGAACGCCTCGCGCGTTGCCGACCACGCAAGCCCCTGCACGGCAACCTCGGCCAGCGCCACGCCGGCATCCCCGGCCCGACGCAGAGCACGGATGCGCACGAAGCGTGACTCGGACTCCGGCATATAAATGTTGTCGCGGCCGCCGTTCGAGCCACGCACCGCGCGCGCGGTCGACCACGTGGTTCCGTCGTCCGACACGTCCACGTCGTAGTCGGCGGCATGCCCGTTCGGCAGCCAATCGAGAACGATGCCGCCGTATTCGCGAAAGGCGCCCAAATCGATGTCGAACGTGGGGGCCGCGTCTCCCGCTTCGCACTGCCATGAGGTTTCCGGATCGCCATCGAGGGCGCGCACGGGCTCGTGTTGCGGGCGCGCCGTCGAGGCGCGCGCCACGGGTGCCGGCGGCGTCGGATCGGGCACGGGCAGCGCGTGCAGCTCGAGCGCATCGATCCACACGCTTCCCGTGCCTCCCGCTCCAGCGGTGATCGCCAGCTCGATCGCGGCCACGCGCTCGAGATCGCCGCCGCCCCGCGGGCCCCACGCGAAGCGGATGTGCCGCTTCTTGATCCTCACCGTTTCCCAGGTGTCGGAAAACTGCACGTCGCGGCGCACCGACCACCACACGTTGGCGCCCGTCGAGTCGATGAGCTTGAACTCGAAGTGGTTGGGCAAGGCCTGGCCGCGCAGGCTCAACGAGAAGACGTAGTTCGCCGGCAGCGCGAAGTCCATCTCCTTGCGCGCCACCGCCCAGCCGCCGCCGGTCGTGAAGTCGAAGTCCAAGCGCATGGCCTTGCCGCGCAAGCCTGCATCGGACGCAATGTCGAGCTTCACGCCGTCGGCCGGCAGCGCCTGCCAGCCCGAGACGTCCTCGAAATCGTCTAGGACCGTCGCGGCGCACCGTTCGACGCTCGCCGCGGCGATGGCCAGCACCCAGGCGAAGCAGGCAAACGTGGCCTTCATGGCGTCACCCTCGGATGCTGCCCGACAACACGCCGCGCACGTAGGCGCGCTGGAGCACCAGGAACACGATCAGCGCGGGCAGGATCGTGAGCACCGATCCCGCCATCATGAGCTCGGTGTCCTGCACGTGCTCCCCGACCAGGTTCGCAAGCGCCACCGGCAGCGTGTAGTTGCTGCTGTCGCTCAGCACGATGAGCGGCCACATGAAGTCGTTCCAGGCGCTCAAGAACGTGAATGTCCCAAGCGTAAGCAGGATCGGGCGGATGATCGGGAGCACGGTGGTGGCGA
>JBFJHN010000049.1:0-8890 GCA_041613275.1 Candidatus Krumholzibacteriia bacterium
AGCTCGGCTTGCGCGTGCGACGAGTAGGCCACGATGCGCACGCCAGTCCACTCCGGCTGATCCTTGATGCGGCGAATCAGATCGATCGGTTGCAACGTGGCGGCGTTCAGGTCGACCACCACGGTTCCCGGTGCCGGACCGGTCAGCCGCTTGTCCAATCCCGTCAGGTCGCGCACGAAGCGCACGTCCTTCGAGCGCGCGACCGCGATCTCACGGATCTTCGCGGTGTAGAAGATGTCCTCCAGAAACGCCATGATCTCCATGGACAACGGGCTCTCCTTTGCGATGAACGCGATACCGCCCGAGCTCAGATGCGATCCAACCCCATCTCGTGCGGCATGATCTCGCGGGGCGAGCGGAAGTATACGCTCTCCGGGTAGCTGAGGAAGTTCCGGACCGCGCTCGTGTAGACGCATGCGAAGTCCTTCACCTGGTGGGCGAAGCGGCTGTTGATCTCGCCGCACTTGAAGAGCTTGCCCCAGTGGGGGTTGAACGCCGCGTCGATCTTCTCGCGCAGGGCGCGAATCTCGCGTGCGCGGCGGGCGCTTTCCTCCTCAAGCGCCGCCAGACGCTCCTCGAGCCGGCGCGTGGGATCCACGACCCCCGGGGCGCTGCGCGTCGCCTCCGGCGTCTTCTCCACGCCAGCACCCGTTGCGCGCATGCTGTGCAGGCGCCGGCGCAGGTGCGCCATCTGCGCCGCCAGGCGTGCCCGCGCTCGGACGCGGCGCTCGAGCTCTTCGTGCTCCGGGGCCGTGGCGCGCTCGTTTGCGATCTCGCGCTCGAGCTCCTGGATCACCATGGCCGTGCGCCAACGCGACTGCTCCTTGGCGCGCAGGATGTCCCCGAACGTGTGGTCGCCGATGTAGAGAATCTCGTCGCCGGTGTGGTGCACGAGGCGCTCGAACCCGCGCGCCCCGCCGCGCTCGTACACCGGCGGCATGGAATCGGGATCCATGCCGGCCTCGCGCACGGCCTCCGCGCGGAGCGCCTCGGGGGTCGGATCGCGGCGAAAGAAGTCGGGTTTGCCCGCATTCACCACGATGACGTCGAAGTAATCCTGCCAGCGCGGGTACTCGGACAGCGCCCCATCCAACAGAAACGTCATCACGCGATGCGTGTAGTAGGGCTCGGAGTTCGTCAGCAGAAACAGCTTCTTGCCCTGATCGCGAAAGGCGTCCAGCGTGCGGGGCAGCTCGGGATCGTGCACGATGTAGTCGGCAGGCGACGCGATGATCTCGCGCTTGATGGTGTTGTCGGCGTGCGCCCGGTCGATGCACTCGCGCACGTCGTCGTACATGCTGGTGTAGTTGCGTCGCGCGCGCCCCTCGAGCTTCTCGAAATGATCCACGAGCTGCGCGAACAACGTCGCCTCGGGCAGACCGAACAGCGTGTCGATGGACATGTACTTGGGGCTGGACAGACGCACCCGCCGGTTGCGGTACAGGCTGCGGCGCTGGTCCTTCGACAGAGGGCGCGTGCCGTGGTAGACGCGCACGACGTAGTTGTACTGGTCCGTTTTGATGACGTTGCCGCGGCGCTTGTCCACCACCAGACCGCGAATGATGAGCTGGGGATCGTACTTCAGAGTGCGGATGGACTCCGGGTAGCCCTTTTCGGCGATCAGCTTGTCGCGTGTCGCGTCGAACGCCAAGGACTCGAGCGGCACGTCCTTGTACACGGCCAGCGTGTGATCCATATCGAAGCCGATGACGCGAATGCTCTCCATCTTGAGGTTGCGATTCACGAACATGCGGCGATGGTGGGCGATGCGGGGCTCCCCGTGCGGATCGGTCCGTGCGGAGGGGTCGGGGCGATGTCCGTGGAGCGCCATGAACGTCCTTACAGCCCGTTTGGGGCAGCGGGATTCTACCGGAGGCCCGCGTCAGCCTCCACGCAATGTCGGCGGCGGTGCGCTGGACCGCCCCACGCGTGCGCGCTAGGCTCGAACGGGTCTGCCCGCGTTGCACGCGAACCGCGGGCGGCGCGACCGGGGGGGGCGCGCGTGTCGCATCATCGCAAGAAACGTTCACGTTCCGTGCGGAAACGCGCGCGGCCCGATCCGGCTGCGTGGAAAAAGGCCGACCGCCCTGCCATCCGCCGCTACCTCCTCGTCTTCGCGGGTGCGGCTGCAGGGCTGTTCGGTGTGTATTGGACCGCAGAGGTCACCGGCAAGTTCCAACACGTAAACCTGCTCAACGCGGCGCTCTCCGGCGCGGTGCTGCGAGCCTGCGGCTTCCCCACCGAGCGCACCGGCACGGTGCTGCAGTTCGAGCGCGGCGGCATGGAGATCATCAGCGAGTGCTCCGGGGTCTACGTCGCCATCCTCTTTGCGGCCGCGGTCCTGGCGTTTCCGACCTCGTGGCGGGCACGAGGCTGGGGCTTGGCTCTGGGGCTGGTGGCGCTGTTCGCGGTGAACGTCGTCCGCCTGGTCACGGTGGGCATGGTCATCGCCTGGCGCGAGTCGCTGTTCCCGCTGGTGCACGAGTACCTCTGGCAGATCCTCTTCGTTCTCGTGGTGGCGCTGCTCTACGTCGCCTGGATCGAGAAGACGACGCCGCGCGCGTCGCCGGCCGAAGAAGGCTCCCCGTGACCCGGCTCGTGCGTCCGTGGCATTTCCTCGCCGCATCCATACCGCTCTTCCTGCTGTGGGAATTCGCCGTGCGCCAGCCCTGGCTGACGTTCGTGGCGCACCTGTTCGCCACGACCGCCTTGGTTTTCGGCCTGCAGGTCGACGTGCTTGCGGTGGCCGACGGCAGCATCCGTTTCGCCTACGCCGGTGCCGAGTGGACCGACCGCTTCGGCCTGACCGGCATCAACATCGTGGCGTTCTTCTCCCTGGTGCTGGCGACGGGAGGCGTGACGCGCGCGCAACGCGGGCGCATGCTGCTGCTGGGCGGGCTCGTGGTGCTGGGCACGCAGGTGTTGGGGCTGTGGAGCGACATCGTCCACGTGCATCTGTCGTCGACGCGCGCGGGTGCCGCTTTCGCGAACGGTCTGCGCGCGCTGCTCACCGGCCTGGGAACGTTTCTTTTTCCATTTCTCGTCTGGCTGTACTTCGTCCGGCGCCGGCTGCCGCTGCCGCGCGCGCGCCGCAAACGCTCTTGAGCTCGGCAGTGCGCATCAGCTCGACGCCTCCGGCGTTTGCGCGTAGACCATCGCACGGCTCTCGGAGCCATCGACCACCACGCCCAGCCCATCGTCGACGCGGATCCATCGCACGGCAACGCCGTGGTCCGTGCCGGGCGCCGTCTCCAACCAATCGCGGTTGAACACGTCGCGCTGCTCCGGGAACACCGGGACGTACATGACGTCGTCGGCGAACAGATCGCCGAAGAAGTGGGTGCCATAGCTGAACTCGGGCGTGAAGCCGGCCAGCGACACCTCGATGATGGCGCGCGCCGCGCTGATGTGGCTGTACTTCACCGGCACGCCCAGCTGCTCGTTCCGCGTCCCCCAGCGCCCGGGCCCGATGAGCAGGTAACCCTCGCGCTCCAGCTCACGATTGATTCCGGCGATGTGGCGCACGGTCTCGGCGACGGGCTCGGTGAGGTAACGCTCTGGACGCACGTAGATGACGTTGCGAACGTGGCGCAGATGACCGTTGCCCATGGACCGACGCCCAGTCAGCACCACCGACTCGGGGGGCACGTCGGGGATCCGGATCTTGCGGTGGTGCGCGCGCACGCCCAGCGGGCGCAGCTGCAGCAGGTAGAGTGTCGCGGGGCGAAGCGTGCCTGCGCGCGGCATGTTCAGCGCGAACTCGATGTCCACCGGCAAGCCGCACACCTGCTCGAGATTCTGGAGCAGCGTGCGCATGAGGTCGACGAACGGCAGCCCGGCGTCGGCAGCCATGAGGCGATTGAACGTGAGCACCGGCATGTCGCCGGGCTGGCGCAGCACGACATCGTCCAGCAGATAGTCGTCGCGCATGATCGAGGTGAGCGTTCGCAGGTCCGGATCGAGGTGCGCCACCGCCTGCAGGCGCAGCGCGTCGAGCGCGTTCGTGCGCAGGTTGAGCGCATCGAAGACTTCCTGCGAGTAGCGCTCGATGTCGGCCACAACGTGGCCTTCCGGCCGCAGGCTCGGGTGTGAGAGCGAAACGACACGCGCGTAGTTGCGTCCGACGGCACGCGTGCCCAGCCCGAACACCAGGCGCATCAAGCCCTCTTCGCGCTTGATGTCGGGCGACCACGGATAGAAGTTGCGCGAGAACGCCACACCGGCCACCGCCGGGTACATCAGATGTTGGTGGCGGCGCCCGATCATGCGCTGCACGACGACGCTCATGCGCTCCTCGTCGTCGGCCAGGCCACGCTTCGCGCGGTAGGCCCGCGCGCTGTCGTTGTAGGTGCTCGCGTACACTGTGCGCACGGCGTTCTCGAACTGCTGCATGCGTTCGTCGAGCGTTCCCTGGTTGCTGATGAACGTGGTCAGGTAGATGCCCGCGAACGAGTGGTCGGCGCTGTCCTCCAGCGCCGAGGACGAGCGGATCGCCAGCGGGTAGCGCATGCGCTCGAGCAGCTTGCGAAACTCCGCGCGGCGCACGTCGCGAAAGCGTCCGGTGCGAAAGCGCCCTTGGAGCTTGTCGAACTCCAGCTCGTGGGCGGCGCGCGTCAGATCGTTGTCAGCGATGAACTCCTCGAAGACGCCCGAGCACACGAACACCGAGCGTGGAATGCGCATGAGATGCGTGTAGGCACCAGCCACGCTGCGGGCGTCGAGCTACAAATGATGTTCGGCGTAGGCGAGGCCACGCGCCTTGCCGCCAACGCGGCCGCCGCCGAGGATCCGCATGCGTCCCGGCGGATTGACCTCGTCGACCTCGAAGCTGAACAGCGAGGTGTTCTGACCCATGAAGCCTCCGACCCTGTGTGTCCGCTCGACACCTTGCCGAGGTGCGGCGCTCATCGTATCCGACGTCGGCGTTGAGGTCTCGGCTCGAAGCAGGAGCGCCCACGCCATGCACGTTGGGCCGTCCGGTTGACACTGTCGCTGCAAAGCGACAAGATCCTCGATGGGAGCCTGAGGCTCCTTAATGGGAGCATTAGGCTCCCTTTTTGGGTTGCGGACCGGCCACATCGATGAAAAGAGGCACCCATGGCGACGAAGTCGGACGTCGACGTCTCCAAGGTGGAGGCGGACCACCTCAATCCGTGGATCAACGCGCAGCGGCAGCTCGACCGCGCCGCCAAGATCCTGCAGCTCGCTCCGGGTGTCCACGCCGTTCTGCGCGAGCCGAGCCGCGAGCTCCACGTCTCCATCCCCGTACGCATGGACGATGGATCGACACGCGTGTTCAAGGGATTCCGCGTGCAGTACAACGACTCGCGCGGTCCGACGAAAGGCGGCATCCGCTACCACCCCGACGAGACCATCGACACAGTGCGCGCGCTCGCCGCTTGGATGACCTGGAAAACCGCCGTGGTCGACATTCCGCTGGGCGGCGGCAAGGGTGGCATCATTTGCAACCCGAAGCAGCTCTCCGCCGGTGAGCTCGAGCGCCTCTCCCGCGGCTACATCCAACAGGTGGGCCGCATCCTCGGGCCCGAGCAGGACGTGCCGGCGCCGGACGTCTACACCACGCCCCAGGTCATGGCCTGGATGGTGGACGAGTTCTCCAAGCTGCGCGGCTACAACGCGCCCGGCGTCATCACCGGCAAGCCCATTCCGTTGGGCGGCTCCGCCGGACGCGGCGACGCCACGGCGCGCGGCGCCGTGTACACGGTGCGCGAGGCGTCCAAGCACCTGGGGATCGATCCGAAGAAGTCGCGCGTGGCCATCCAGGGCTTCGGCAACGCGGGCTCCTTCGCGGCTTCGCTGTCGCAGGAGATCCTGGGGTCGAAGATCGTGGCCGTGAGCGACTCGCGCGGCGGCGTGCACGACGAAGGCGGCCTCGACCCTGCGGCGCTGATCGCGCACAAGCGCAAGACGGGCTCGGTCACCGGCTTCCCGGGCACCAAGCCGGTCTCCAACAACGAGCTGCTCGAGCTCGACGTCGACGTGCTGTGGCCGTCGGCGCTCGAGAACGCCATCACCGGCGAGAACGCCGACCGCGTGCGCGCCAAGATCGTCGCCGAGGCCGCGAACGGCCCGACGACGCCGGAGGCCGACGACATCCTGTTCAAGAAGAACGTCTTCGTCATCCCCGACTTCCTCTGCAACGCCGGCGGGGTGACGGTGTCGTACTTCGAATGGGTGCAGAACGTCACCGGCGACTACTGGGACGAAGACGTCGTGCACGAACGTTTGGACCGCAAGATGACCAAGGCGTTCCACGACGTTCTGAAGGTGGCCGCGGAGCACAAGGTGGACATGCGCACCGGCGCCTACCTGGTGGCCGTGGCGCGGGTCGCCGAAGTGATGAAGCTGCGCGGCTGGGTCTGAACCGGCGGCGCGCTCCCGCAGCGGGAGTGGATCGTGAGCGGCGTTCGTCGACGCGCGCCGGAGGGCGCGTCGACACGCGCGTGCCGGTCAGCGCAGGAGCGTCATACGGGAGCGCGCCACGCGGCCCCCGGCGTGCACCTCGTACAGGTACGCGCCGCTCGACTGCGGTCGACCGCGCGCGTCGCGACCGTCCCACAGCACGGCATGCGATCCCACCCCGGCGACGGTGTGCAGCCGGCGCACCAGACGACCCCGCAGATCGAAGATGTGCACGTCCACCGACATCGGGCTTGCGAGTTCGAATCGTATGCTCGTCGTCGGGTTGAACGGGTTGGGGACGTTGCCCAGCGCGCGCACGAACGGCGCCCCCGCCACCTGCAGCGCGCGCTCGGCCAACAGCGTCGCGCCGCCGGCGTTCTCCAGCAGCAGGGCATAGACCCACGCGCCGGGCGTGACCTCTGCGTCGATGAAGCGCTGCGCATCCAGGGACAGCCGCGCGCGCGTTTCCCACGCGCGCGGCTCGACTTCGCGCGAGCGCAGCACGGCGAGCACGCCTGTGTCCCCCGGCTCCCGCCAAACGCTCCACTGCAAGAGCGCACCACGTGATGCATCGTACGTGGCCTCGAACGCTTGCAGCACTACGGGGACGGCTTCGGAGCTCGCAACGCACAGACGTTCGCGGGTGCTCTTGGCCGTCGCGCACATGCTCACGTTCACCTCGGTGGGTTCGTGGACCGAGCCCGGCGCATGGACCACCAGAGTCGCCACGTTCACGCCTTGGGCCGGCACGAACAACGTCCGCGGGCTGTCCATCGCCCACAGCATCGAGTTGATGAACTCGAGCGAATAGGTCTCGTCGCTGCCGGTGAGGTTGGCGATCTGGAACGAGAAGAGCATGGGGCCCGGCTGGCCGGGCTCCGCGGTTTGCGGCGCGGGCGCCTGCAGCCGGAAGCCGTCGACGATCGGGTCGGTGTCCGTGATGCGCACGACGAAGAGACCCAGCTGCATGTCGCTGAAGTAGACGTTGCCGCTGGCCGCGAACGGGTAGACGCCCCAGACGCCTTCGAGCCCCGAGGTGGTTCCGGGGCGCGTATCCAGGAACGCCACCTGTCGCGGCGACCTGGGATCGGTGATGTCCAGCACGCGGAGACCTTCGGCGTAGTGCGAGATGTACGCCGAATCGCCGCGCACGAAGACGTTGTGCACGGTCGCTCCTGGAGCCGCGATCCACGAGCCGACGGAGACCGGATCCTGGAGGTCGCGTACGTCCCAGAAACGGATCTTCCCGTCCTGCACCTCGTGCGTGGTCAGCAGGTACTCGCCGTTCTCGGTGAGCCAGGCGTTGTGGGTGCCCGCTCCCGACGGAATCGAGGCGATCTCCGTCGGGGACGACTTGTCGAGCAGGTCGACGACCGTGACGCGGCCGGCGCGAATGGTCGACAGATAACCGATGTTGTCGCGCACGAACACGTCGTGCACGTAGCGCGTCGTGTAGGCGCCCGCGTCCACCGGGTTCAACGGATCCTTCAGGTCCAGGATGCGCATGCCGGAATCCTGCTCGTTCTTCTTCGATCCCGCGATGTAGGCGAAGCCGTCGTAGATGCCGATGTTGTGCGCGGAGTCGAACGTCTCGTTCCATTGGAGCGCGAGCTGCGGGCGGCGCGGGTCGCTCAAGTCGAAGATGTCCAAACCACCGGACGTTTCGTTCACGACGTAGGCGTACGTGCCGTGCGTGCGGGCATCCCGGTGCGTCGTGGGCTCGCCGAAGGCATGCAGCACGACCTGCGGGCGCGTCGGCTGGGTGACGTCGACGAAGATCGTCGCGTCGACGGCGCAGAGGATCGCCAGCTCAGTGCCGTCCGGCGCCGTGTAGCCCCAGATGTCCATGTACGAGACCCCGGACGGACCGCCGGCCGGATTGAGCTGGCTGAGAACCTCGACGTTGGTCTGGGGAGCCGCAGGGACCGGGAGCACTCCCAGGCCGGCGGCCAGGACGAGAACCGGAATCCCGCCTGTGCGCATGCTGTGCGTCGCCCTTCGGTGCGCAGGTTCCGGCGAGGACGTTGCCGTTGGTGCAACAATATAAGCGCGGCGCGGGCGGCGTGCAAACGGCGTGAACGGCGCGCTTTCGCTCTTGCGGCGGCGCCGGGTCCGCGTCCACGGCGATGGTCCGCCGCAACGATGCGCGTGCAAACCTCACCCGGGCTCGCGTATCTTTTCGGCTCGTCGCGCGATCGAGAACGCGATTGCGCCGCTCGAACCTTCCTTCTGGACGGACGCGCGCGTGGCACGCCGGCAGCTCTTCTCCCTTCCCGTCTACCCGTTCCTCATCGCCGCGTTGCCGCTGCTGCACTTCTACGAGAAGGACTTTGGAAGCGTCGCGCTGACGCAGCTCGGGCGTTCGCTCGCGTTGTACATGATGATCACCGCGGTGATCCTGCTGGGAGCGCGCCGGGTGTGGCGAGAACCTGCACGCGCGGCGCTCGCCACCGGCGCGATTGCCGCA
>JBFJHN010000050.1:0-8701 GCA_041613275.1 Candidatus Krumholzibacteriia bacterium
ACCAGGAGCCACGCGAGGACGACGATCGAGAAGATGATGAACAGCACGCGCGATGCTGCACCCAGAGACAAACCGAAAGCCGCACCTCGATTGAAGCTGAGCGTCAGCTTCAACGCCCCGCCCCACTCGTAGATCGTTTCGCCGAGACGCAGCGTCGACAGCGCCCACTGCTTCGTCCAGATGTCGAGGCCAACCCCCACGACGACGACGACCCCGAACAGCAACCACTTGCGCGACACGACCAGCCCCTTGCGACTCATGCGTTCGGATGAAAACGGCGCGTTACCTTAACGCAGCCGTCACGGCCGCGCCACTCGGGGAAGGGAGCTGTCGACGGGAACGAGCATGCGGACGCCGCGCGGCAGGCGCCGGAAGTCGCGAATCTCGCGCCCGCTGCGGAGGGCACCCTCGGGGAACAGGTACAGCGTCTCGGCGTCCCGATAGCGCTGCCCCGCGATCTCGACGGGCGGACGCGCGCGCGTGATGCGATACGGCCCGTGGTAGCCCACGGCGATCCGCGTACGCGGTGGCAGCCCGTCCCAATCGTTGATCTGCCCGCCGTGCTTCACGCGCCCGCTCGGGAAGATGTACAGCGTGGTGTGCTTGTTGTAGTCCACACCGGCGAACGTCCACGCCGTCTGGCCGTTCGTCAGCGTCGCCACCGGCAGGTCGGCCGGAGCGACCTTCTCCGTGGTCGTGTTCAACAGCACCTCGGTCCCCACGGGAATCCGCCGCCACCCCACGGTGCGTCCCAAACGGTTGCCCGGCACCACCTTGCCGTTCGGCAAGCGGTACAGCGTCGTCGCCTCGTTGAAGTCCTCGCCGGCGATCATCCACGCCGTGTTGCCGGCCGTGATGATGTTGGTCCCGGTGGGCGGCTCGTCGCTCTCCGGGCCGTAGTACACGGTGTCCAGCTCCTCGTCCGCCGTCAGCCGACCGCTGCGCACGTCGGGATCGTACGTCCAACGCTCGCGCAACCCCGCGCGCCGGCGCACGAAGTTCTTCGCGCAGCGCTTGCGGCCGCGGTGATCCTTGCGGAACCAGCGGTTGGGTCGCCCGTACGCCACCTGGCTGTGTGTGAGCACCGCGCGATCGTCCAATCGATAGATCCCCTGCAGGATGTCGATCAGGATGCTCAACGAGTGGTACTGGCGTGCGGTGATCTCGGTGTGGTGATAGCCGACCAGCTCGATCCCGATCGACACGTCGCTGATGTCATCCCGGCCGTTCCACATGCTCAGGCCCGCATGGTCGGCGCGATAACGTTTGTCCAGCGTGCGGTAGGTGCGTCCGTCGCGGGCGATGACATAGTGCGCGTGTCCGCCGTGCGTCAGTCGGCGCCGGCCGTTGCGCTTGCCGTTCAGGACGACGTTCAGCGTGTTCTGCAGCCCGCCTTCGGCCGTGTGCACGATGATGTAGTCGGTCTTCTTGCGAGTCACCTTCTTGAAGCGCCGATTGACTTGCGAGCGGGAGTCGATGATGGAGCGTTGGAAGCTCTCGCGGGCCTGCGGCGAGACGGCCTCGACGTCGGCTGCCGCAATGCTGATCACGAAGAGAGCGAGCAGAGGCACCGCAGCGACCACGCGTTGTTCCGGCGCCCGGCGTACGCCCGACGCGCGAGGAGGTCGGTTGTTCCGCGCGGATCGGTCCACGCCGAGCGCGACGCCCATGGGCCCCACTCCCAAGCCATCCCGTGACGGGGGCGCCCACCACGGTCGCGCCGATTCTACAGGCTCGCCAAGCGACAGGGGTACAAGAGCTTGCACGTCGAGCCTCAGATCGAGCGCGAGGCCCCCCGCGGGCTGCGCCAACTCCCCCAGAGCCGCATCCCGTGGGGCTTTGCGCTCAACGAACGGCCGCGCCAGCCGGTCGACAGGGGCTCGGCTCGCCTAACGACTCCCGCGTTCCGTGTCGTGGGAAAAGACGATGCGGCCGCCGCGCGTCACCGCCGACAGGCGCGGCCCGCCGCCGTTCAGCGCGCCCCGCGCGCGCGTCTTGCTGAGGCTGCCGTCCAGACGGACAGAGCTCTTGCGCAGCGACAGCCGCTCGCCGCGAAGGTCGAGGTCGGCCTTCAGGTCCGGCGGCGCGTCGATGTAGATGTCGCCGTCCCCGGTCCGCAACGAGGTGGCACCGAAGCGCGCCAAGCGCACGCGGATGTCGCCGTCGCCCGTCGTCGCCGAGAGCATTCCCGAGGCCTCCTCGACGACGATGTCGCCGTCCGACGTCCGCAGCGACGCATCGTCGCCGTTCAGGCTCTCCACCACGATCGTGCCGTCCGAGGTCTCGATGCGCAGGTTGGGCGACTGCACCATGCCGACCTCGACGTTGCCGTCCGACGTATCGATGTCGACGCGCGGTCCTTCGATGCTACGAACCTCGATGTTGCCATCGGAGGTTTCCAATCGCGCGCGCCCACGCAGGCGCTCCGCGATGATGTTGCCGTCGCCGGTATCCAGGTCGACGTTGAACTCCTCCGGCAGACGCACGTACACCGTGATCCCGTAGCCGCCGTGTCGGCTCCACCAGTTGCGTTCGCGGCGCGGCTTGCGCGCGCGCACCGACACCATGTCGCCCTTCGAGTCAACCGTCCAATCCATGCTGTCGTAGATCTCGCGTGCCCACTCCAGGTCGTGCGCCTCGAGCTCGATCCGCACCTCGAGCTTGCGCGCCTCACCGTTCTCGAGCACCACGTTGCCGTCGGGGACGGCGACACGCAGCGTGCCGCCGGGCTGCACGTCGAACTGGGCCTGCTGCACCTCCTCCTTTTCCCAGCGTCTGGAACGCTGGGCCTCCGCTGGAGCGGCGGCGTTCCAGAGCACGGCGCCGACTGCGATCGGCAGCCACGCCCGAAGCGATCGAAGCGAGGGCGAAAGGGGGGCGAGTCTCATGGCGACCTCCTGGTGTGGGCGCCCGCGAAGGCGAGGACCCCGGTGCCGGCGGTGGCCCGGGAGCAGTGGACCCTGGAATCCGTCCTAGAGGACGTGCCTCGGCCCGGCCAGGTTCCACAGCCCCGAGTCGCGCGTACGGCGCACCTGGGGGCCTCGGCGTGCCTCTCAGGACCCTTCGGCGCCGCCGCGGAACCCGCAAACCGGCCGGAACCCCCCGCCAGGCCTCGCTCTGCGGCCGATGGCGTGTCTCGCAACGACCCGCGCCCGGACCGCAAGTCCCGTTGCAATCGCGCCGGGCGTGGGCTAGCGTCTGCCCCCACGCCGAGGGGGGGGCGCGCCGCGATGGAAGGAATCCTGATCAGCTCGTCGGCCGGGATCCTGGCCGTCCTGGGCGCGGTGACCTCGCTCTTCTTCTACCTCGAGAAGAGAACCGGCTGGAAGATCTTCAATTACTTCCCGCCGCTTCTGTTCATCTACCTGACTCCGGTTCTGCTCTCGAACCTCAACGTCATTCCCAGCAAGTCCAACGTGTACGACTTCATGGGCGCCAACATCCTGCCCGCGTTCCTCACCATCATGCTGCTCGACGTCGACGTGCGCGCCACCGTGCGCGTCATGGGCAAGGGCATCTTCGTGATGCTGCTCGGCACGGTGGGCGTGGTCATCGGCGCGCCCATCGCCTACTTCATCGTCAAGGGCGGGCTCGGACCCGAAACCTGGAAGGGGTTCGGCGCGCTGGCCGGCAGCTGGATCGGTGGAACGGGCAACATGTTGGCCGTGACCCAGATGGTCGAGCTCGACGAAGCGTCGCTCGAGTTCGGCTACGCGGTCATCGCCGACAACGCCGTCTATCTCTTGTGGCTGCCGATCATGCTGGGCTCGAAGAACCTCGCCAAGCACTTCCACCGCTTCACGAACGTCTCGCCCGAGCGCTTGGAGCGCATGGAAGCCGCGGCCCGCGAGCTGACCACGGACAAGGGCAAGCTGGAGATGCGTCACCTGCTGTATCTGACGTTCCTCGGCTTCGGCGTCGCCGCGCTGTCGGCGTTCTTGTCGCAGAAGGTCCCGGTCATCGAGATGGGCGGGCAAACCATCGTCTCGACGAGCACGTACAAGATCCTTCTCGTGACGGCACTCGGCATCGGGCTGTCGTTCACGCCGGCGAGCCGCGTTCCGGGAACGCACGCCGTCGCCATGGCGCTGGTCTATCTGTTCGTCGCACGCATGGGTGCGCGCGCCGACCTGAGCGATCTGAGCACGTCGGTGTTCTGGTTCCTGCTGGGCGCCTACATCTGGATCTTCATCCACGGCGCCGTGCTTCTGCTGGGTGCGCGGCTGTTCCGCGTCGACGTGCACACCGCAGCCATCTCGTCGGCCGCCAACATCGGCGGCGCTGCGTCAGCGCCCATCGTTGCCGCCTATCACAAGCCGGCGCTCGTTCCGGTGTCGGTGCTCATGGCGCTCATCGGCTACGCCATCGGCAACCCCGCCGCCTACGTCGCCGCGCTCCTCTGCCGCTTCGTCGCCTGAAGCCGCGCTACAGAGTCGCTCCACAGAACTTGCAGTGGCGCGCGTCGGCATCGTGTCCCTCGCGCGCGCATTGCGGGCACACCTGCGTGCTGACCGGCCCGCGCTTCACCTGCGCCAACTCCACGCTGACGATGCCCGTCGGCACGGCGATGATCGCGTAGCCGATGATCATCACGGCAGAGGCGAGAAACTTGCCGAACACCGTTTGCGGTGCGATGTCGCCGTATCCCACCGTGGTCATCGTGACGATCGCCCAGTAGATGCTCGTCGGGATGCTCGTGAAGCCGTTCTTCGCACCTTCCAGCAGGTACATCGTCGAGCCGATGATCAGGACCAGCGTGAGCACCGCGAACAGGAACACGGTGACCTTGCGGACGCTGGCGATCAGCGCGGTGCGCAGCTCGCGCGCCTCGCCGAGAAAGTGGACCAGCTTCAAGACGCGGAAGACACGCAGCAGTCGCAGCGCACGAATCACCAGAAGCGACTGTGTACCGGGCAGCACGAGGCTGAGATACGTCGGCACGATCGCCAACAGGTCGATGACGCCGAACGTGCTGACGGCGTAGGAAATCGGGCGCCCGGTGGTGACCAGCCGCAGCACGTACTCGATCGAGAACAGGATGGTGAACGCCCACTCGGCCACACGCAGCTGCGTGCCGTACACCTCGCGAATCGACGCCACGCTCTCCAGGAGCACCGCGGTCACGCTCAGCAGGATCGCCCACAACAGGATGACGTCGAAGGCCTTCCCCGCCGGCGTATCGGCTTCGAAGATGATCTCGTGCAGTCGCTCGCGCCAGCCCGCCGCCGGCGCGGTTTTCGAGCGCGCCATACGTTCCCTTCCGCCACAAGAACGGTCCGACCGTGCGGTCCGCGCCGACTCTAGCCCACGCGCGCCCATGGCCTCCAGAGCGGTATAGTGCCGTCTTTGCTGCACGCCGATCCCGCGTCGAGCTCACGCTGGGCGAGCGCGCCGGGCCGTGCGGTACAACCGCAACGAGCTCGTCGAGATCCCAGCTGTTCGACGACACCGTGATCCAGCAGCACAACCTCGGCACGTTGCGCTTCGGCGACATCGGCGAGATCACCAACGCCGACCATACGTTCGGGCGGATCTATCGCACTGACGCGATTTCTGTGGGCGTCGTCGTAGACAGCATCAGCTTCAGCGCGGGTCACGGACCCGGCGTCACCACATTGTTCACGTCGGCGGACGGAAACATCGAAACGGTGCTCGACGCCAACGCGAACCTGGCAGCGCTGCTGCAGCTGCGTTGAGCACCAACTTCCACGGCGCGCGCGGCAGCCCCTCCTTGACCGCGTTCGGCAGGGCTTCCTAAACTCGCCGTTTCGCACGCCGACTCCCAGGCGCCGCGCCCTTGGAATTCCAGGCACCCCGGCGTCGAGCGCACGTCACGCAGCACCCGTCACGTTCGTCGAGAGGCAGCGCTCATGAACGAAGCTCGTGGTCAGTGGGGATCGAGGCTCGGTTTCGTGCTGGCCGCAGCGGGCAGCGCGGTCGGCTTGGGAAACCTGTGGAAGTTCCCGTTCATCACTTTCGACAACGACGGCGGCGCCTTCGTTCTCGTGTACCTCGTGTGCATCGCCGTCGTCGGTTTGCCGATCATGATCACCGAGATCCTCATCGGCCGCAAAACCCAGCTCAACGCGGTCGGCGCCATGGAGCAGGCGGTGGGAAAGCCGTGGGGTTGGGTGGGCCGGCTCGGCGTGCTCACCGGCTTCGTCATCCTGGGCTATTACACGGTCATCGCCGGCTGGAGTCTGCGCTATTTCGTCCAGTGCCTGCGTTGGTCTTCGTCCGGCTATGCGACGGGTGACTCGAGCCCGGCAACTTTCGGCGACTTCGTGACCGACGGCGGCATCCAGGTGATTCTGTCGGCCTTGTTCATGATCGCCACGACGATCGTCGTCTATCGCGGCGTCGGCAAGGGCATCGAACGCGTCGCACGCCTGCTGCTCCCCGTCCTGTTCCTGATCCTGCTTCTGGTGCTGGGAACGGCGCTCACGATGGAAGGCGCCGGCGAAGCGCTGTCGTTCATCTTCGCGCCTCGCTTCGACGAGCTCACGGCCGACAGCGTGCTCGAAGCTCTGGGCCACGCCTTCTTCACGTTGTCTCTGGGCATGGGAGCCATGATCACCTACGGCTCGTATATGCGGCGTGGCGAATCCATCGTCACATCGGCCGCCATGGTCGTGGTGCTGGACACCGCGATCGCGCTCATCGCGACGGTGGCGATGTTCTCGGTGATCTTCTCGGTGCCCGGGTTGCGCGAATCGATCAGCCGCTCCGCGGTCGGCATGCTGTTCATCACCCTACCGGAGCAGTTCTACACCGTCGTCCCGGCGGGCAGGCTGCTGGCACCGATGTTCTACGTGCTCGTCGCCTTCGCCGCGCTCACGTCCACCATTTCGCTTCTGGAAGTCATCGTCGCCTACTTCATTGACCAGAGAAGAATGTCGCGCAGCGCCGCCACGCTCTCCGTCGCTGGCGGAACGCTGGTGCTTTCCGTTCTCTGCGCGCTGTCGCTGGGCGCCAGCCCGACGCTGTCCAACTTCAGCTGGATCGCGGGCAAGCAGGGCGTGCTGTCGCAGCTCGATCACCTGGCCAGCAACTGGTTCTTACCCGTAGGCGGCTTCTTCATCACGTTGGCGGCAGGCTGGTTCATGACGCGCAGCGATCTGCACGCCGAGGTCATCGACGACCTCACGCCAGGGTGGTTCAACTTCGGGGTGTGGCGCTTCTTCGTGCGTTACGTCTCGCCCGTGGCGGTGGGAACGATCATCGCCTTCGTGATCTCGGGTCGCGACTTCAGCTGAGATCCGTGAGGGCGGATTCACGGGCGGCGTCGCGAAGGTCGATCACGGCCAGTACCAGCCGAAAACCGTGCCGGTCACGAGCGCGAACAGCAGCGCGTCGAGCATCTGCTTGGCGACGGCGCTCCACGGGCGCCCGAACCAGATGGCGTCCGGCACGACCGCCGCACCGTAGGCCAGCCAGGCCACCAGCCCGGTGACGACGAACGCGTCCAAGAACCCGTCCGACGTATCCAGCGCGCGCGTGGCCACGATGGCCGCAAACAGGCTGACGGCGATCGCGAATCCCAGCGTCAGCATCAGGCTCTTGCCCATCCGCGGGATGCCGCGCGGCAGCACGGTGAGGAACGCCACCGGTCCTTCTTCGAACTTGCTTCGCACCGCCGGCTTGGCGAGATCGGCGCGAGTGACGACGTGCGGAATGTTGTACTGACCCGGGCGGATGTTCTGCGGCGTGAGCGAACGACGCGCTTCGTCTTCGTCGGGCAGCTTGCGGTAGTCGTTCTTGTGATGCGGCAACGCCACCCACACCAGGAACTGCATGATCCACACGCCCACTCCCGAAATCACGATGGCCAGCCACAGCGATCCGAGCGATACCATCGCTCACTCCGTTCTCTCGATGTCCTCGCCGAAGACGAGCCGGTGCCCGTCGACCGTGCGCAAGGCGAACTCGCGCATGCCCCAGGGCTTGTCGTCCAGCGGTGCAATGATCTCGGCTCCCGCCTTTCGAACCTCTTCGAACATCGCCGTGGCATCGCTTACATCGATGTACGCGTAGAACGAGTGATCGCCCAGCTCGCCGGGAGGAATGGCGTCCGGACACTCGCCGATGCGCAGATGCCACAGGCCACGCGAGAGGAAGCTCCAGCCCGGCGCGTCGATCGGGTGGCGCCGGAACCCGAGCACGTTCACGTAGTAATCCGTGGATTCTTGCAGGTCGTGAACGGCCAGGACGAACGTCGTCGCGCGGATCGTCGAGCTCATCGCGCCTCCTCGGGATCGTGGCGAGCGGATGTGCGCGAGCATCGTGCATCGCCGTGGGAGCACGGCACGCGATCGTGACGCGTTGGAAGGCGTTGGGACGAGTCGAGGCTCCATCGGAAGTGTGGGAGGCGCGGGACGCGCGCCTCCCGGGCAAGCCCTCGGGCCGGGCCTCGCTAACGATAGAGACGCTTCACTAGCCCCCACGGCCTCTGTACCACCGACACCGTGCAGCTCTCGAGCTCCCAGTCGCTCACCGCAATCGTGGGACCGACGGCGTCCTTCCAGCCAACCGAGCCGTACAGCAGGACGGGAATGCGTCGCCCCACCCACGCATCGATGTCCGGGGGCCATTCCGACACCGGCGCCGCGGGATTGCAGTGCACTGCGCATGCCGGCTCGACGATCAACGCCCAGCCCACGTCCTCGACGAAGCCGTGTGCCACCGGCGCATCTCCGCAGCC